>DAORJC010000015.1:0-32267 GCA_035438885.1 Aquabacterium sp.
CTGAACTCCAGCTTCATCGTTCGCAAGATCTCCAGCGGCGAAGGCGTGGAACGTACGTTCCAGCTGTACAGCCCCCTGATCGCTTCGATCGACGTCAAGCGCCGCGGCGATGTCCGTCGTGCCAAGCTGTACTACCTGCGTCAGCGCAGCGGCAAGTCGGCTCGGATCAAGGAAAAGCTGGCTTAAGTCCGGCTTCTCCCCGACCATCAACCGCCTGAGGTGCTGCACCCAGGCGGTTTTTTCTTGGCTAACATTCCACCATGTTGCTGCCGTTCGACCCTCGCCAGATTCCCATCCTGGCGTCTGATCTGGATCTCAAGCCCGTCGCATCCCATGTGATGGTGCCGCCGGCGTTGCGGGCGCGTTTTCAGTCGCCCCCCATCTGGCTGCCCGATGCCCAGACCGATCGCTGGATGCAGCCGGACACGGTGGTGCAGGCCTCCGTGCTGGTGCCGCTGGTGTGGCGGCCGCAGTCCGATGGCGCTCCCAGTGTGTTGCTGACACAGCGCACGGCCCACCTCAAGCAGCATGGCGGGCAGATCAGCTTCCCCGGGGGGCGTGCCGAGCCGTACGACCTGGACCCGGTGGCGACGGCCTTGCGCGAGGCCCACGAAGAGGTGGGGCTGGCCCCCGAGCGCGTGGAGGTGCTGGGCATGCTGCCGCGCTACCTCACGGGCACGGGTTTTGAGGTCACCCCGGTGGTGGGCCTGGTGCAGGCCCTCCCTCACGAGCTGACCCGCCTGGACCTGCGCGCCGATCCGCACGAGGTGGACGAGATTTTCGAGGTGCCGCTGGATTTCCTGATGAACCCGGCCAATCACCGCCAGCACCTGCTGGACCTGGGGGGGCGCGAGTTGAGCTATTTCTCGATGCCATGGACCCCGTCGCATCCCCGTGAGGACGACTATTTCATCTGGGGCGCCACGGCGGCCATGTTGCGAAATTTCTATCGTTTCCTGTCTGCATGAGGCTGGCGAGCCTCCTTGTGACCCGTCGGGCGTCGCACGCCGCTATGATCTGAGTCCATGAGCTTTTTCGCCGTGCTGTTTGCTCTGTTGATCGAGCAGCTCAAGCCCCTTCCCAATCACAACCCCGTGCACCATGGCCTGTCGCGCTGGGCGCGCTGGGTCGGGCGCAATTTTGATGCGGGTGCGCCGTCTCACGCCAAGGTGGTGTGGGGCATTGCCGTGGTGGGGCCAGCCGCGCTGGTGGCGGCCGTCTACCTGGTGCTCAACCCCTACAGCACCGTGCTGGCCCTGGGCTGGGACGTGCTGGTGCTGTACCTCACGCTGGGTTTTAGGCAGTTCAGTCACCACTTCACCGACATCCGTGACGCGCTGGATCAGGGGCGCGAAGACCGGGCGCGCGAACTGCTGGCCCAGTGGCGCCATGTGGATGCCAGCGAGCTGCCGCGCACCGAGTTGCTGCGCCATGTGATCGAGTATTCGCTGCTGGCGGCCCACCGCCATGTGTTTGGCGTGTTCTTCTGGTTTGTGGTCTTGTCCACGCTGGGCCTGGGGCCCATGGGGGCGGTGCTTTACCGCATGGCCGAGTTTGCCAGCCGCTACTGGTCCTACAAGAGCCACACCACGGGCGAGTCCACCCACGATGGCCTGATGCGCCTGGCAGCTCAGCTGTTTGAGTGGATGGACCATGTGCCCGCACGCCTGACGGCCTTCGGCTTTGCCGTGGTCGGCAATTTTGAAGAGGCCATCGAATCTTGGCGCCGCCACGCTGGTCTGTGGTTGCAGCCCAATGAGGGCATCGTGCTGGCCTCTGCCTCCGGGGCCGTGGGGGTTCGCCTGGGCGGCCGTGCGGCCCCTGCTGCGGGTCAGGACATCAGTCGCACCCTGACCGAAGGTGACAACGCCGAGACGGCCGATGCGGCGGGCAGCACCGCCGGTGCGGCGCCCCAGATGGAGCACCTGCGCCACGTGGTGGCGCTGATCTGGCGCTCCGTGGTGCTGTGGATGCTGTTGTTGGCCCTGCTGTCGCTGGCCAACCTGATTGGCTGATCTGGGCTGATCAGAGCGCGCGAGCGCGCAGCAGCCAGTCGGCCAGCGCGGCCACCATGTCGCCCCGGCTGAACGAGCAGCTCTCTTCCGAGAACAAGGCAGAACTTTCCAACTGGTTGAGCAGGCGCTCGAGCACGTCCACATAACGCTCGGGCAGCGCCGGCTCGTGGCTCTGGGCTGCATCACGCCAGTGGCGGGCCAGGTCTTCCAGCATCAGGTCGCCGTGCAGGAAGGCATCCAGGGTTGGGACAAGTGCAGAGAGTCGGTCGGTCATGCGGGTTCACTCACCAGCGGGGCTGGCTGAGTTCTTCAAAGATGTCGATGTACAGGCTCAGGCGGATCGGGGTGATCTGCCCGGCCGCCACGGCCGCCTGCACGGCACAGCCGGGCTCTTGCCGGTGCGTGCAGTTGTGGAAGCGGCAGTCGTTCATGTTGGCCGCGATGTCGGGCATCCAGCGCGCCAGCTCCACCGGCAGGATGTGGTGCAGGCCAAACTCCTGGAAGCCGGGCGAGTCGATCACGGCACTCGTGCGGCTGTCGTCCAGCCAGTACCACTGGCTGGTCGTGGTGGTGTGACGGCCCGAGTTCAGGGCTTGCGAGATCTCGCCCACCTCGGCCCGGGCGTTGGGCAGCAGGGTGTTGATCAGGGTGCTCTTGCCGGCCCCCGAGGGGCCCAGCACCAAGGTGGCCTTGCCGTCCAGCATGGGCGCCATCTGTTCGCGGGCAGCCTCGGTGTCCAGCTTGAGGGAAAGTTCGACCACGTTGTAGCCCATGGCGCGGTAAGAGGCCAGGCGGTCGCGGGCCCGCTGCACATCGGGCAGGTCGATCTTGTTGAGCACGATGGTGACGGGGATGTCGGCCGAGCGGGCGGCGATCAGGGCGCGTGTGAGCTGTGCTTCGCTGAACACGGGCTCGACCGCAATCCACATCAGCAACTGGTCCAGGTTGGCCGCAAAGGACTTGCTGCGCCATTCGTCCTGGCGGTAGAGCAGGTTCTTGCGCGGCGAGACGGCCACGATCACGCCTTCGTCGGATGCTTCCTGGGTGAGCTGCCAGTTGACCCGGTCGCCCACCACGGCTTCGCTCTTTTTGCCACGGGGGTGGCAGATCAGGCGGCTGCTATCGTCAGATTCGACCACCACATGGCGGCCGTGCGTGGAGACCACCAGGCCTTCGGTGCAACCGCTGGTGTCGGCCACCCGGGCCTTGCGACCGGGGCGGGGGGCGGCGCCGTGGCGCTTCATGCGTACAACTGGTCCACGCGGGCGGCGCAGACAAAGTCGTTGATGGACAGACCGCCCACGGAGTGCGTGTTCCAGCGGATGGTGCAGCGGTTGTAGCTGACCATCAGGTCGGGGTGGTGGTCCTGCTCATGGGCGATCCAGGCCACCGCGTTCACAAAGGCCATGGTGCGGTGGTAGTCGGCAAAGGAGAAGGTCTGGTGCAGCACGCCGCCGGGCACGCTGGCATCCACGGCCCAGCCCTTGACCTGGGTGAGCATGGCCGCCTGGCCCGGGGCGCTGAGCGCGGGGCCACTCTGGTGGGTGCAGCGTTGCTGGTGCAGGGGCAGGACAGGAGGGGGTGTGGGGGTCATGCTTGGAGGGCCAGGGCGGCCAGTCGCTCGGAGGCGGGTGGGTGCGAGTAGTGAAAGCGCACGTACAGGGGATCGGGGGTCAGGGTGGACGCATTGTCGTCGTACAGCTTGACCAGGGCGTTGGAGAGGTCCTGGCCCGAGGCATGGGCACAGGCGTAGGCGTCGGCCTGGAACTCGTCCTTGCGCGAGAAGTGCGCCATCAGGGGCGCCACAAAGAACAGCACCACCGGCACCGACATCATGAACAGCATCAGGGCCAGCACGTCGTTGGGCGCGCTCATGTTGGGCTTGACGCCCAGGCCCAGGTAAAAGCCCACCTGCTGCGACAGCCAGCCCAGCAGCCAGAAGGCCAGCAGGCTGAGGGCAAACATCATGACCATGCGCTTCATGACGTGTTTGTGCTTGAAGTGCCCCAGCTCGTGCGCCAGCACCGCCTCGACCTCGCCGGGGCTCAGGCGGGTCAGCAGGGTGTCAAAGAACACGACCCGCTTGGCTGCACCCAGGCCCGTGAAGTAGGCATTGCCATGGGCCGAGCGGCGTGAGCCGTCCATGACGAACAGGCCTTTGGAGGCAAAGCCGCAGCGTTGCATCAGGCCCTCGACCCGGGATTTGACAGCCTCGTCCTTCAGGGGTTCGAACTTGTTGAACAGGGGCGCAATGAAGGTGGGAAAGGCCCACATCATCAACAGCGAAAAACCGGTCCACACGCTCCAGGCCCACAGCCACCACAGGCTGCCGGCCGCGCCCATGAGCCACAGGATCAGGCCGGCCAGGGGCGCGCCGATCGAACAGCCCAGCGCCAGCCCGACGACGGTGTCGCGCAGCCACAGCGGCACGGTCATGCGGTTGAAGCCGTAGCGCTGCTCCAGTCGGAAGGTGTTGTACAGGTCCAGGGGCAACTCGATCAGGGTGCCGATCAGGGCCACGGCGCCCAGCAGGGCCAACTGATACCCCAGCCCCTGCCAGGGTTGGGCCCAGTCGATGTTCAGTTGCCACCAGTCCCGCAGGTGGCCGTTGAGCCAGTCCAGCCCGCCCAACAGGGTCCAGCCGACCACGGTGGCCGTGCTCAAGGCGGTGGACCACAGGCCCAGTCGCAGCTTGGCCAGGGTGTAGTCGGCGGCTTTCTGATGGCTCTCCAGCGTGACCACCGAGGCAAAGGCGGCGGGCACCTGGTCGCGGTGGCGGGCCACGTGGCGAATCTGGCGTGAATCCAGCCACAGCTTGACCAGCATGGAGGCCACCAGCAAGGCGGCAAAGACCAGGGTGACGATGGGGGCAGACAGCACGGGCTCAAATGGGAAGGGACTGGACATGCGCGCAAGTGTACGGTTTGCCGGATGGGCCTTGGGCGACAATCCCGGGGTAGGCACATCTCCTTTGAGGTTTCATGACGACCCCCGCCCCCGTGACCCTGACCCGCAGCGACCTCAACCTGATCTGGATTGACCTGGAAATGACCGGCCTGAAGGTCGACAGCGACCTGATCATCGAGATTGCCGTGGTGGTGACCGACCCCCACCTGACGGTGCGGGTGGAGGGGCCGGTGCTGGCCTTGCGCCAGTCCGATGAAGCCCTGAACGGCATGGACAAGTGGAACAAGGGCACCCATGGGCGCAGCGGCCTGATCGATCGGGTCAAGGCTTCCAGCGTGACCGAGGCCATGGCCGAGGCCCAGGTGATCGAGTTCCTCAAGAAATATGTGCCGGCCAACAAGTCGCCCATGTGTGGCAACTCCATCTGTCAGGACCGGCGCTTTCTGGCCCTGCACATGCCCAAGCTGGAGGCCTTTTTCCACTACCGCAATCTGGATGTGAGCACGCTCAAGGAGCTGGCCCGTCGCTGGCGGCCGGGCTTGCCCGAGGGCTTCAAGAAGGCCCAGAAGCACACGGCCCTGGCCGACATCCAGGAGTCCATCGACGAGCTGGCCTACTACCGCGAGCACTTCCTCATCACGGCGTGAGGGGGGCTGGCGGCGCCCTCAGGGCCAGGCGTGCATGCAGTCCGCGGCCGCCTGCGTGGGGGCTGTTGAGCAGCAGGCTGCCGCCCATCTGCCGTGCGATGGAGTTGGCAATGGACAGGCCCAGGCCATGACCGGGTGAGGGGCTCTCGCCGCGCTGGAAGGGCTGGCGCAGCGTGTCCAGCCGGTGGGAGGGCACGCCCACACCCTGGTCGATCACGTCGATGGCCGGGGCCTTGGTGATGCCGATGGTGACGGGTGTGTCCTGCCCGCCGTGCACCAGCGCGTTTTCAATCAGGTTGCGCAGGGCAATCGCCAGGGCATCCATGTCACCCCAGGCTTCGATGGTCTCGGCCTGATCCTCGATCTCCAGGTGCAGCCGACCGGCCTGTTCGGGGCGGTCAAATTCATCCATGACCAGGTGGGTCACGGTGACCAGGTCAATGCGCTCGGCCCGGGTGGCCACGCCGGACTCGGCGCGCGAGAGCTGCATCAGCTTGATGCACAGGTGCTGCAGTCGGTCGAGTTGCCTGCCCAGGGTGTCGACCCGCAGGGCCAGGGCGGCCGGGTCGGCCTGTTGCTGCAGTTCGTGTGACATGCGCTGCAGTTGCGCCTGCGCTGCGGCGATCGGGGTGCGCAGTTCATGGGCACTGTTGGCCGCAAAGGCACTCTCGGCCTGGCGGGCACGAGAGACCCGCTCGAACAGTTGATTCAGGCCATCGACCAGGGGTTTGAGCTCCTGGGGCAGGCCGTGGCTGTCCAGCGGGCTGAGTTCATGGGCCTCGCGCTCGCGCAGGGTCTGTCGCATGGCCTGCAAGGGCGCAAAGGCCTGGCGCAGCAGCCAGGTCAAGGTCAGGGCGGTCAGGGGCAGGAGTGCCAGCAGCGGCAGGAGCAGGGCCTCGGCGGCGGCCAGCAAGGCGTCTTCGCGGTCCCGCAGTGAGGTCGAGACGATGGCCGTGCGGCCTGTCAGGGCGTCGCGCTGCACCACCAGGCGACGCTCGTCGCTGACCTGGACCTGGTTGCGCCCGATGGTTGCCAGGGGTGTGGAGGGTGCCTTGGGGGACTTCCAGACCAGTCGCTGGTGTTGGTCAAACACCTGGATGGCCACCCGGTCATCGACATCGGGCGTGAGGGTTCCGGGTGTCTGCATGGGGCCAGCCGGCAGGTTCAGGGCCAGGTGGGCCATCTCCAGTTGCTCACGGTCGAGCAACTGGTTGGTCTTTTGCCGTTGCACGTACAGGGCCAGGGCGGAGCCGATCAACCACAGGACGGTGATGGCCACCCACAGCCGGTTGCGCAGGCGCTCCTGCAGGCTCCAGGGTTCAGAGATCAAGTCGGTACCCAAGGCCGCGGTGCGTGCTGATCAGGTCCGGCCCCAGCTTGCGGCGCAACCGGCTGATGATGACTTCCAGGGAATTGCTCTCGGCCTCGTGGCGACCGGGGTTGAACAGGGCTTGCCGGATCTGCTGGCGCGACAGCGTGTGCCCGGGCTGCGCGGCCAGGCAGGACAGCAAGGTCCACTCCATGGCGGTGAGGTTGAGCATCTGCCCCCCTACCTTGGCGACCTTGTGGTCAAAGTCCAGCTGCACCTGGCCGGCCTGCAAGGGGTGGGGCGCCTGGGGGCGGGTCCGACGGGCCAGGGCCTCGACGCGGGCGGCCATCTCGTTGAGGTCAAAGGGCTTGACCAGGTAGTCGTCGGCCCCGGCCTGCAGGCCCTTGACGCGGTCGCTGATCTGATCCCGGGCGGTCAGGACCATCATGGGGCGCTGGTCGCCACGGGCCCGCCACTGCTGGATCAGGTCCAGCCCGTCACCATCGGGCAGGCGCAGGTCGATCAGGGCCATGGCGATGTCGGGCTGGCGCATGACCGCATCGGCCTGGGCACACAGCTTCATCCAGCTGACTTCGTGGCCGTGTGATTCCAGGTGCTCGGCCACGGCCTGGCCCAGGTCGATGTCGTCTTCAAGCAGCAGCAGGTGCATGGCAGTGGACATGGCAATTGGCATGGTGGACGTTGACGTCGGCATTGTCACAGGTTGCGAGGTCCCCAACGGTCGGACCACACCTGCACGGCGCAGGCCAGCCAGTCTGACAGGGGCAGGCGGGCGGGCACAGACAGGGAAAGCACCTGGGCGGCCTGGGCCAGCAGGGGCAGGGGCGCCCGGGTGTCCAGGGCTGGGGCTCCGTGTTGTTTGGAGAGTTTTTCGCCATTGGGTGTCAGCACCAGGGGGGTGTGCAGGTAGCGGGGGCGGCTCAGGCCCAGGGCCTGTTGCAGCCATTGCTGCCGGGGGGTGTTGTCGGCCAGGTCCTGCCCTCGCACGATGTCGGTCACCCCCTGATCGGCATCGTCCACGACCACGGCCAACTGATAGGCCCACAGCCCATCGGCGCGGCGGATCACGAAGTCGCCCACCTCGGTGGCCAGGTTCTGGTGTTGCGGGCCCAGTGCTCGGTCCTGCCAGATCCAGTGGGTGGTCGGGTCTGCAGACGGCGGCACCTTCAGGCGCCAGGCGCGGCCTTCGCGGCCGGCCAGGCCACCTTCAGGGGGGCGGCAGGTGCCGGGGTAGACCAGCTCGCCATGGCGGGCCTTGTGCCAGCCCAGGCGGGCGTGGGCCTGGGCAATGTCGGCGCGTGTGCAGGCGCAGGGGTAGGCCATGTCCTGGGCGATCAGGGCATCCAGGGCGCGCTGGTAGTGGGCGTGCCGCTGCGACTGGTAGCGCACGGGGCCGTCGCTGTGCAGGCCGCAGTCGGCCAGTTGACGCAGGATCACCTGATCGGCACCGGCCACACAGCGGGGCGGGTCGATGTCTTCGATGCGAACGAGCCATTGGCCGCCGTGGGCGCGCGCATCGAGCCAACTGGCCAGCGCAGCGACGAGCGACCCGGCATGCAGCGGGCCAGTGGGCGAAGGGGCGAACCGACCCACGTAGGAACGAGCCTGCTTTGACACCGCCTCAGTCGACATCTGGGTTCCCGGATTCAGGCACAAGGCGGTGCCAGGGACAACAAGGCCTGGCGGGTGGTGTCCTGGGACAGGTGGTCCAGCCACCAGGCCAGGGCCTTGCCTGGCTGAGCGCCGCTTTGACGCCAGGCCTGGTAGACCGTGTCCACGCGGGGTGGGTGCTCCACCTCCTTGCGGATCAGGCGGCCTGCGGCGACGTCGGCAAGCACCATGTATTCGGGCAGGTAGCCACAGCCCAGGCCGCGCCGCAGGGCCTCCAGCTTGTCGCGCAGCGTTGCCAGGGTGAGCACGTCCTGGCCGGGCAGGATGCCCACGGTCAGGCCCTCCAGCGTGCGGGTGGTGTCGGCCACGGCAATGATGCGGTGGATCATGAGCTCGGTCGCACTCAGGGGGCCTTCGTGGCGGGCCAGCGGGTGGTGGGGGGCGACCACAAAGACAAAGGTCAGCTCGCCGATGGGCTCCATGCGCACATCGGGGGCACCGCTGCGCCCGGCGGTCACGCCCAGGGCCAGGTCGGCATGCCCGCTGGTCAGGGCCTCCCAGGTGCCGCTGAGCACCTCGTTGCGCACCTTGATCCGGGTGGGCGCACCGGTGGCATAGAACGCCTCGATCAGGTCGAACAGCGGGCCCGGGCTGATGATGCCGTCCACGGCCAGGGTCAGTTGGGTCTCCCAGCCGGAGGCCACTCGCTGCACCCGGTTGGCCACGGCGTCCATCTGGGCCAGCAGGTGTCGCCCCTCCCGGAGCAGTTCCTCCCCGGCGGCGGTCAGGCGGGCCTGGCGTGAGCGACGGTCAAACAAAAGCACATCGAGCGCATCTTCAAGCTGGCGCACGCTGTACGTGAGGGCCGAGGGCACCTTGCCCAGGTCGCGCGCGGCGGCCGCAAAGCTCCCCGTGCGGGCGATGGTGTCCATCATCTCCAGCGCTTCCGGGGTCAGCACATGGCGGCGTGCGTGCATGAGGGGCCTCATTCAAATAAATCGAATGATGCCATCACTGGCTTGCGATGTTCAAGGCACCCCGCGCACCTACAGTGAAGTCATTGCGAACCCAGACCAGGAGAACATCATGTGGACCCTCAGACGCGCTGACGAACGAGGCCAGGCCGATCACGGTTGGCTCTATGCCCAGCACAGCTTCTCGTTTGGTGATTACATGGATCCGAACCACATGGGGTTCGGGCCCCTGCGGGTCATCAATGAAGACCGTGTGGCACCGGGGCGTGGCTTTGCCACTCACGGCCACCGCGACATGGAGATCGTGACCTATGTGCTGGAGGGGCAACTGGCCCACAAGGACAACATCGGCAATGGCACGGTCATCCTGCCCGGCGATGTGCAGCGCATGAGCGCTGGCTCAGGCATCCTCCACAGCGAGGTCAACCCCAGCCTGAAAGAGCCGGTGCACCTGCTGCAGATCTGGATCATGCCCACACAACATGGCATTGAGCCGGGTTACGAGCAAACGCATTTTGACGAAGCCAGCAAGCGAGGGCGGCTGCGCCTGGTGGCTTCGCCCGATGGGCGCGATGGCTCGGTGACCATCCACGCCGATGCGTCGATCCATGCCGGTCTGTTTGATGGCGATGAGCGCGCCGAGGTGGCTCTCAACCCTGCCCGCAAGGCCTATGTGCAGGTGGCGCGGGGCAGCATCGAGGTGCAGGGCCAGGCCTTGAAGCAGGGCGATGCCATCAAGCTGGAAGGCGAGTCGCTGTTGACCCTGGCCCGGGGTCAGGGCGCCGAAGTGCTGGTGTTCGATCTGGCGGCGTGAGGCAGGTCTGGCCATGCCCCACGCTCACCCCACCTCAGCGGATGTCGGCTTCGAGCTCGTAGGCGGCGTGCATGTCCTGGCCGACGTTCTCGACCAGCCAGGGCAGGGCCTCGGCCAGGGTGTCGTACAGCGTCCAGGGCGGGTTGATCACGAACATGCCGCTGCCATGCAGGCCCACGCCGTCACGGGCGGTGGCTTTGACGCGCAGCGCCACGTGCAGCCACTTGCCCGGGGCCAGCTTCTTGAGGTGCGTGGGCAGGATCTCGGCTTCGCGGCGGGCCACCATGGGGTACCAGATGGCATAGACGCCAGTGGGAAACTTGCCCAGCGCATCCTGCACGCTGTGCAGCACCCGTCGGTAGTCTTCCTTGAGCTCGTAAGGCGGGTCAATGTGCACCAGGCCGCGTTTGGGCGGTGGTGGCACCGCGCCCTTGAGGCTGGCAAAACCATCGGCCACCTGGATGCTCACGCCTCGGCGAACGTCGGCAAAGTGCTTGGCCAGTTCACGGCTTTCCGTCGGGTGAAGCTCGTACATGCGCAGGTGGTCGCCCGGGCGCAGCATCTGCGCCGCCAATTGGGGCGAGCCTGGGTACCAGCGCAGCTGATCCCCTTCGTTGCAGACCTTGATCTGTTCGAGCAGGTCCTTCAGCGCGGTCGGCAGCGTCTTGTCCTTGCGGTGTTTCCAGACTTGCTGGATGCCCGTTTCGGCCTCGCCACTTTTGGTGGCGTAGCTCGACGCCAGGTCGTACATGCCCCCGCCTGCATGGGTGTCAATCACCCAGAAGGCCTTGTCTTTTTGAAGCAGGTGCGCCAGGAGCTGCACCAGAACGGTGTGCTTGAGCACGTCGGCGTGGTTGCCAGCGTGGAAGCCGTGTCGATAACTGAACATGCCCGCAAGGGTACCACCCCATCGGGCGCCAACGAGGCCCGAAGCCCCTCAAAATCCAACCTCTGACACAAGGACACCATCCCATGAGCAAGACCTCTCCCAAGCTGCTGCTGATCTCGGGCAGCGCCCGCGCCGGTTCTTTCAACGAGCGCCTGGTGCAGGCCGCTGGTCGGCATGCCCAGGCCCTGGGCGCCACCGTCACGTCCGTGGACCTGCGGGCCTTGAGCCTGCCGATTTACGACGCCGACCTGCACGCCAGCGAAGGCATCCCGGCCGGCGCTCGCCAGTTGCGCGAGCTGTTTGCCAGCCACGATGGCCTGCTGCTGGCTTGCCCCGAGTACAACGCCCTGCCCACGCCTCTGATGATCAACAGCTTTGACTGGCTGTCGGTGGTGCAGGCCGAGGGTGATCTGCCTGGTGGCACCGCCGCCACGGCCGGCAAGCCGGTGGGCCTGATGGGGGCATCGCCCGGTGGCCTGGGCGGCATCCGCGCCCTGCCGATCGTGCGCACCTACCTGAGCACCAACTTTGCCATGGTGGTGGTGCCGGAACAACTGGCCCTGGGTGGCGCCGATCAGGCGTTTGACGAAGCAGGCAACCTGAACAAGCCCCCCATGGACCAGATGCTGGCCAAGTTGGTCGGTTCGGTGGTGCAGCAGGCCCGCTGGCGATTGGGGGCCTGAGCCCGGGCGTGAGGCCCTTGTGGGGCTTCAGCGGTTCTTGGCGAGAAAAGCCCGAACGGGCACCAGGGTGCCGGCCGGGTCTTCTTCCTGCGGGATGTGCGCCAGCCTGGGAAAGATCACCTTGGTGCATTTGGGGATGTCGGCGCAGAAGCGATCGGCAAAGGCCACCGGCGCCATGCCGTCCTCGGCGCCCCAGAGCACCAGGGTGGGTTGCTTGATCTGGCGGATCTGTCGCTCGTTGGCGCCTGATTCGGCCTGGTCCATGCGCTGGAACAGGGCGCGGCGGTTGCCCACCCGAAGGTTCAGCTCAAAGTAACGGTCGACCACGGTCGGGCTGACCTTGTCGGGGTCGCCAAAGACGTTGCGCACACTCGATTCGATCAGGCTGCGAGGCAGGATGCGCTCGGCGACCCAGCGCAGCCAGCGCGCCCCGGCAATCGTGAAGGCAATGGGCTGGGACAGCGAAGAGATCTGGTACCCGTCCGAGTCGATCAGGATCAGTTTTTTCACGCGCTCAGGCGCCAGCAGGGCCGTTTGCCAGGCCACCTCCCCCCCCAGGGCATTGCCGCCCAGGATCACGCGCTTGACGCCCAGGGCATCCAGCAGGCGCAAGGTGAAGCGGGTATAGGCCTCGATGCGATATTCGCCCTGCGGGCTGGGGCCGGTCAGGCCAAAGCCCGGCAGGTCCACCGTGATCACGCGGCGATCGGTGCTCAGAGCCTGTTGCCAGCCTTCAAAGCTGTGCAGGCTGGAGGCCATGCCATGCAGCAGCACGATCGGGGCGGGGTCATCCCTGGGCCCGGTGTCGCGCACATGGACCTGCATGCCGTCCAGCTCGATGAAGGCCGAGGGCGCAGGCGCCCAGCGGGCGACCAGGTTGCCCAGTTGCCGGTCAGGCTCCCAGGTGGCCCAGACTGTCAGGGCCACGCCCAGCACGAAGACGATGCTGGACGCGAACAGGCGCTTGAACCAGACCTGCATCAAGGCCTCACTGGGTGCGCATGCGGCGCAGGCGACGCACGATGAGCACCTGGTAGGCCGATCCCATCAGGCGAACGAGCTTGTCCAGAATGCGGGCATCGGGGCCCACCAGCACGCGCCGTTCGTTGTTTTCCACGGCCTTGAGGATCTGCAGGGCGGCCGATTCGGCGGTGGTGGTGCTGATCATCTTGTCGGCCATCTTGCGTTGCTTGTCGATGCTGACACCGGCCACGCGCTCCATGCTGTCGTCGAACTTGCCTGCCTTGGCGATGTTGGTGGCAATGCCGCCGGGGTGCACGCAGGTGGCACTGACGGGCTCGCCTGCCAGTTCCAGCTCCATGCGCAGGGCTTCGGTGTAGCCACGCACGGCAAATTTGGTGGCGTTGTAGGTGCCCTGGGTGGGCACGGCCATCAGGCCGAACAGGCTGGACGTGTTGATCACATGCCCGTCGCCCGATTTCTTGAGGTGGGGCAGGAAGGCCTGCGTGCCATAGACCACGCCCCAGAAGTTGATGCCCATGATCCAGTCAAAGTCGCTTTGCTTGACGACATCGAGGTTCACGGTCAGCGATACGCCGGCGTTGTTGAAGATCAGGTTGACCTGCCCATGGTCGGTGGCGGTCTGGTCGGCCCAGGCAAACACGGCCTCGCGGTTGGCCACGTCCAGCCGGGTGGTGGTGACCTTGACGCCATGTTGGCGCGCCATCTGGGCGGTCTCGCTCAGGCCGGCCTCGTTCACGTCTGACAGCGACAGGTGGCAGCCACGGCGGGCCAGTTCCACGGCCAGGGTGCGGCCCATGCCGGAGGCTGCGCCCGTGATGGCGGCCACCTTGTTCTTGAAGGTTTTCATGGGTCAGGCAGCCTTGGCCATGGGTTTGCCCGCCACGCGGGAGACAAATTCACCCGACAGGGTCAGGTCGCGGCGCGCCTCGGGCAGCAGCAACATGGTTGGCCACACGTGGGGCAGCTTGTCGCGGGTGATCAGGGTGCTCTTGACGCCCTGTTTCAGGGCTTTCTCGTGCAGGCGGGTCGAGTCCGACAACAGGATCTCGTGGTTGCTGGCCAGGATCAACATCTCGGGCAGACCGCTCAGGTCGCCAAACAGGGGCGAGACCAGCGGGTTCTTGAGGTCCTCGGGCCTGGCGTAGAAGGTCGCGGCCTCGGGCAGGGCTTCGGTGTTGAACATCACGTCGTCCTTGGCCTTGGTGCGCATGGTCTCGCCCGAGCAGGTCAGGTCGGTCCAGGGCGAGAACAGCAGGGCGCCCGCCGGCATGGGCAGCCCCTGGTCGCGCGCGGCCAGCAGGCACGCCAGCGCCAGGCCACCACCGGCGGAGTCACCCGCGAACACCACGTCCGAGGGCTTGATGCCCTGGTTCAGCAGTTCTTTCCACCAGGCGACGGCATCGTCCACCGCGGCCGGAAAGACGTGCTCGGGCGCCATGCGGTAGTCCACCGACAGCACCTGGGCACCGGCCGTGCGGGCCAGGTAGGCGCACACCGGGCGGTGGGTCTTGAGGCTGCAGAAAAAATAACCGCCCCCATGGAAGTAAAGCACGGTGCGCTGGGGGCTGGCCACGCTGAGCCATTCGGCCGGGCTCAGGCCCTTGGCGGCATTGGCGGCCACGGGGGTGTGGCGGATGTCCTTGGGCGGCGGCGGGTAGCGGTCGGCCAGCTTGTCCACCTTGCTGCGGGCCATGGCAATGTTGATCGGACCCTTGCCGCCGTGCTTGAACTGCCAGCGAAGGACGAGGTTGGTGATGATCGACTGAATGCTCATGCTTTTTCCGCGGTGTATTGGGACAACTTGAAATGCCGGGTCTTGAAGCGATACGCGAACGTGAAGCCGGGCCACAGCGACACATTTCGACCTTGGGCGTTGAGGTACCAGCTCTTGCACCCCGAGTCCCAGACGGTGGACCGAAGGTCGCTCTGGATCTGCTCGGTGAACTGTTGCTGGGCCTGGGGCTTGACGTCCAGGACCTTGATGCCTCGCTCCTTCATGGTCTTGAGGGCCTCCAGCACGTAATGCACTTGAGACTCGATCATGAACACCATCGAATTGTGACCCAAGCCGGTGTTGGGACCCATCAGGATGAAGAAGTTGGGAAAACCCGTCACATTGATGCCCATGTAGGCCTCGGGCCCGTCCTTCCAGACTTCGGCCAGGTCCAGGCCGCCTTTGCCGATCACGGTGCGGGGCGGGATGGGGTCCTGCACCTTGAAGCCGGTGCCAAACACGATGGCATCGACCGGGCGCTCCACACCATCGTCGGTGACCACGCCATGGGGCGTCACGGCGCGAATGCCGTCGGTGATGACCTGCACATTGGTGCGGGCCAGGGCAGGGTAGTAGTCGTTGGAGATCAGCAGGCGCTTGCAACCGGGGGTGTAGTCCGGGGTGAGCTTGGCCTGCAGGACCGGGTCCTTGATCGCCTGGCGGATCTTGTGCTTGCCCACCTTGGCCACCAGCGCCATCCATTCGGGCTTGAACTTGAAGGCCAGGAAACGCAGCTCCATCAGCCAGTACTGCTGGATGCGGGCCAGGCGCTGGCGCCAGGGGTTCTCGGCAAAGTCCTGGCGCTCCTTGTCGGTCAAGGGGCGGTCTTCCTTGGGCACGACCCACGCGGGGGTGCGCTGGTAATAGTCCAGTTGGTCCACCAGCGGGGCGATCTGCGGCACAAACTGGATCGCGCTGGCCCCACTGCCAATCACGGCCACTCGCTTGCCCACGAAATCGTAGTCGTGCTGCCAGGTGGCCGAGTGAAAGGTGGCGCCCTCAAACTGGTCCAGGCCCGGGATGTGGGGGATCATGGGGTTGCTCAGGCCCCCCATGCCCGAGACCAGCACGGGCGCCTCGAACTGGCGGCCGTCTTCGGCCTGCACGCACCAGAGTTGACGCGCTTCGTCAAAGCGAGCGCTGACCACGTTGGCATGGAAGCGCACGTGTTGGAGCAGGTCGTATTTTTCGGCCGTCTGGCGCAGGTAGGCGTGAATCTCGGGCTGGGGTGCGTACATGCGCGACCAGGTCGGATTGGCCTCGAACGAGAATGAATACAGGTGCGAGGGCACGTCGCAGGCGCAGCCGGGGTAGGTGTTGTCGCGCCAGGTGCCGCCCACGTCGTCGGCACGCTCGAGCATCACGAAATCGTCTTCACCTGCTTCTCGCAGCTTGACGCCCATGCACAGCCCGGAAAACCCCGTGCCGATGACGATGACGCGCACGGATTCCACACCGGGACGCGGGGCCCGGACCGAGCGAGGTGAGTTGAATTCGTGGGGTTTCATTTGATTTGTGACAAGGTTTCTTGTCAGAATATCTTTGACAATTGTTCATGTCAAGATAGGCAACCCTATGGACGCCCTCAACCCCACCTCGCCCCCCGTCAACAAGCGCCGCTACGGCGGTGTGCTGCCCGAAGAGCGCCAGCGCCAGCGTCGGGAAAAGCTCATCGAGGGCGCGATCGAGGTGTTTGGCACCAAGGGCTTCCATGCCTCCACGGTTCGAGAGGTGTGCGTGGCAGCTCACCTGACCGAGCGCTACTTCTACGAGTCGTTCAAGAGCATGACCGAGCTGTTCGTGGCGGTTTACGCCCGGCTGCGCGAGACGCTCATGACCAAGACCCTGGAGGTGCTCAAACAGGCCGATCCGACGCCTCTTGGCTTGCTGGATCCAGCCATTCGCGTTTTCCTGGTCTTCATTCAGGAGGACCCGCGCTACGGACGGATCATGCTGATCGACGCCCTGGGCATCGATGCCGAGGTGGCCAGTCTGAGCAACCAGACGGCGCGGGATTACGCCGGTCTGCTCAAGCTGCACCTGGCCCGCCTGGTGCCCGATTCGGCACGGGATCAGATCGACCTGGATCTGCTGTCTGATGGCCTGATCGGCATGAACGTGCTGCTGGCCGCCCGCTGGATGCACGATGGCTTTGTCACGCCTCTGGACAAGGTGGTCAGCACCAACATGCTGCCCTACCAGGGTCTGGTGTCATTGCTGAACGACGTGGCGGCTCCCGGTCGTTGAGAGGTCGCACCCCAGCGCTTCGCGCTCGTCGAACACGAAGCACTTGCCCTGCCAGTGGGCGCCGTCGGTCAGCTCGAAGTACTTGAGGATGCCGCCCTCCAGTTGGTAGACGTGGTCGATGCCGGCCTCCTGCATGTACAGCGCGGCTTTTTCGCAGCGGATGCCGCCGGTGCAAAAGCTCACCACGGTCTTGTCCTTGAACACGTCCTTGTGAGCCTGCACGGCATCAGGGAACTCGCTGAACTTGTCGATGCGCCAGTCAATGGTGTCCTCGAAGGTGCCGTGGTCCACCTCAAAGGCGTTGCGCGTGTCCAGGGTGACCACCGGGCGTCCCTCGTCGTCATGGCCCTGGTCCAGCCACCGACGCAGCGTCTCGGGTGTCACGGCCGGTGCGCGGCCCGTCTCTCCCCGCACGTCCGGACGGATGGTGGGGTGGTTCATGCGGATGATCTCGCCCTTGACCTTGACCAGCAGTTTCTTGAAGGGCACGATCTCCGACCAGCTCTCCTTGGGGGCCAGGTCGGCAAAGCGGGGGTCCGCCTGCAGGGCCGCCACCCAGGTTCGAACGGCGGCCGCAGGGCCGGCCAGGAAGAGGTTGATGCCTTCTTCGGCCAGCAGCACGGTGCCTTTGAGGCCCAGGGCCTGGGCATGCTCAAAGAGTCGTTCGCGCAACTGCGCCGCATCGCTCAGGGTGACGAACTTGTAGGAGGAGATGTTCAGGACGGTGTTCATCCCTGCATTGTAGAAACTCAGGACGGCTCGGTCAGACCGAACTGGCGCACCAGTCGGGCTCGCTGGGCGGGCAGGAAGTTGATGCGCTTGACGTCCCCACCGGTCGCGGCGATCACGCGCTTGTCCATGACGGCAAACCAGATGGGGGGCACATACGCGGCCAGGAACATGCCGAAGTAACCCAGGGGAAGCGTGGGCAGATCCGGAAAGTTGCGCAAGGACTGGTAGCTGCGCGTGGGGTTGGCGTGGTGGTCCGAGTGGCGCTGCAGGTGGAACACGATCAGGTTGGAGACGATGTGGTTGCTGTTCCAGGAGTGGTGCGGCTCACAGCGCTCGTAGCGGCCATCGGGCAGCTTCTGGCGCAGCAGGCCGTAGTGCTCGATGTAATTGGCCGACGTCAACTGGAAGGCGCCCCAGAACGCGACCAGGGCCAGCACCGGCACCATCTTCGGGCCGAAGGCCGCGATCAGGCCGCCGTACAGCGCCAGGGTGAGCAGGCCCGCCTGAATGATCTCGTTGTCCAGACTCCAGGGCGACTTGCCTTGGCGGCCCAGACGCTCGGTCTCCAGGTCCCAGGCGCGGAAATAGGCGCCGGGCAACTCCCGAAAGGCGAAGCGGTAGATGGTCTCGCCCATCTTGGACGATGCTGGATCCTCCTCGGTGGCCACGTGGCGGTGGTGTCCGCGGTTGTGTTCGATCGAGAAGTGACCGTAGCCCCCCAGCGCCGTGTTGAACAGTGCAATCTTGCGGGCCAGCCAGTCCTTCTTGTGACCCAGTTCGTGGCTCAGGTTCAGGCCAAAGCCCAGCATCGACCCGGTCACGATGACGGTGGCCAGCCAGGCCATCGACGACAGCTCATGCGTGGCCAGGAAGATGCAGTTGAACAGCAGGCTGCCCCACAGCACGGGCACGACCGCGTAGTTGATCCAGCGGTAGTAGCGGTCGGCCTCCAGGCGGGGCACCACCGATTCGGGCGGGTTGCTCAGGTCTTCACCCAGCAGCTTGTCCAGCAAAGGGACAGCGATGTAGAAGATGGCAATGGCCACGAAATACCAGGCCTCGGACGTGGCGCCCAACAGGTGCGCCACAGGGCCGATGGTGACGCCCGCGGGCCCCACCACCGACAGCAGCCACATCAGGCGCTTGCGGTCGCGGTAAACAGGGGTCTGGTCGGTCGGGTGTGGCAGGACGGCGCTCATGCAGATGTCTCCTCATTGGGGTTGAACCATGAGCGAATCTTGCGTTTTTGGCCTTCAGCGCAACACCGTTTGAGCTGGCACAATATCGTCATATGGTGACAGTCCACCTGCCAGACCGTTGGCTCCAACCGTCGCTGCACCCCGTCTATGTGCGCCTGTTGTGTGCCGAGTTGCGGCGTCGGGGCTTCAGCGAGGCCGAGATCGTGCAGGGCACGCGCCTGAGCTGGCACGACCTGCACGCCAGCAATCTGTTCCTGAGCCTGGAGCAGGTGCGCCGCGTCGTGCTGCGGGCGCTGGCCTTGAGTGCCTGCCCCTGGCTGGGGCTGGTGGTGGGACAGAGCACGCAGCTGGCCGCCCATGGCGCACCGGGTTATGCGGCCATGGCGGCCCGCGATGTCGGGCAGGTCCTGATGGTGATGCAGCGCTTTGTGGCCTTGCGCCAGCGCGTGGCCCACTTCGAGGTGCAGACCGAGGGTGGGCTGGCCCTGTTGCTGCGTGAAGACCTGATGGTCGACGAGGTCCGTGAGTACCTCATGGGGCACATCACGGGGGCGCTGGTGGGCCTGCTGGAGACGATCACCGGGCAGGATCTGCGCTCGCGGGTCACCGTTCACTGGCCGTTTGAGGAGCCCGCGTGTGCGCAGGCTTACCGCGAGTTCTTGCCACACAGCATCTTCGGGGCGCCGGCCTTGCGCATCGAGCTGCCGGTGGACCTGCTGAGCTGTCCCAGTCTGGCGCCCGATGCCGAGGCCTACCGGGTGGCCTGGCGTGATTGCGAGCGCTTGCTCACGCAGCAGGAAAAGGGCAGTGTGACGGTGCGCGTGCAGCAGCGCCTGGTGGCCTGTGAGGGTCAGTACCCCACGCTGGAGCAGATGGCCGAGATCGAACACGTCTCTGCCCGCACCCTGATCCGGTACCTGCGCGAAGAAGGCGCGACCTACCAGCAACTGCTCGACGGCGTTCGGGAGGAGTTGGCCTGCTGGCTGCTGGTGCAGACGCCCCTGAGTGTGGAGGCCATTGCCGAGCGCCTGGGCTACCAGGACACCTCCAATTTCAGCCGCACCTTCAGACGCTGGCTGGGCATGACGCCACGAGAGTTTCGAGGTTCGACCGGCAGTCTCCAGGGATCGGACTGATCGACAGGCCCCAGGCTTCTTACAATGCCGGGATGGCATTCGTACACCTGCGCTCCCACACCGAATTTTCTGTCGTCGACGGCACCGTCCGCATCGACGACCTGGTCAAGGCCGCAGCCAAGGACGGTCAACCGGCCGTGGCCGTCACCGACCTGTCCAATCTGTTCGGAGCGGTCAAGCTGTATTCGGCCGCGCGCAAGAAGGGGGTTCAGCCCATCATCGGGGCCGATGTCTGGATCGAGCCGGAAGAATCGGGCAAGACACCCACCCGCCTGTTGCTGCTGATCCAGAACCGCCAGGGCTACCTGCGCCTGTGCGAATTGCTGGGCGAGGCCTGGACGGCCCCGGGTCAGCGCTCGCACGCCTGGTTGCACTGGGCCTCACTGGCGGCCAACAACGCCGGCCTGATCTGCCTGTCCGGGGCGGACCTGGGCAGCATCGGCCAGGCCCTGATCAATGGCGATGCGGCCAAGGCCGAGGCCCAGGCCACCCGCCTGGCCGAGACCTTCCCCGGGCGCTTTTACATCGAGCTGCAGCGAGCCGGTCACCCCACCAACGAGACCCACATCCGTGGCGCCGTGCCCCTGGCCGCCAAACTGGGCTTGCCGGTGGTGGCCACGCACCCGATCCAGTTCTCGACACCGGACGACTTTGAGGCCCACGAGGCGCGCACCTGCATTGCCGAGGGCGAGACGCTGGGCAATCCCCGCCGCATCAAACGCTTCACCCGGGAGCAGTACTTCAAGACCGGCGCCGAGATGCAGGCCCTGTTTGCCGACATCCCGTCGGCCCTGGCCAACACGGTGGCCATTGCCCGCCGCTGCGCCCTGACCCTGGTGCTGGGCAAGCCGCAGTTGCCCAACTTTCCCACGCCCATCCTGCCCAGTGGCGAGCCCATGCCCATGGCGGACTACTTCCGCCAGCTCTCGCACGAGGGGCTGGAGGAGCGCCTGGTGCAGCTCTACCCCAAGGTGGAGGACCGGGAGGCCCGCCGTGCCGAGTATGTCGAGCGCCTGGACTTCGAGATCAACACCATCCTCAAGA
This sequence comes from Aquabacterium sp., assembly GCA_035438885.1. Taxonomy (GTDB): domain Bacteria; phylum Pseudomonadota; class Gammaproteobacteria; order Burkholderiales; family Burkholderiaceae_C; genus Aquabacterium. Next base: position 20,987 of record DAORJC010000015.1, read on the forward strand.
TGGGGTTCCCGGGCTACTTCCTGATCGTGGCGGACTTCATCAACTGGGCCAAGAACAACGGCTGCCCGGTGGGTCCCGGCCGGGGCTCGGGTGCTGGCTCGCTGGTGGCCTACGCGCTCAAGATCACCGACCTGGATCCGCTCAAGTACAACCTGCTGTTCGAGCGATTCCTGAACCCCGAGCGGGTCTCGATGCCTGACTTTGACATCGACTTCTGCCAGGGCAACCGCGACCGCGTCATCGACTACGTCAAGGACCGCTATGGGCGCGATGCGGTCTCGCAGATCGCGACCTTCGGCACCATGGCGGCCAAGGCGGCCTTGCGTGACGTGGGTCGCGTGCTGGGCATGGGCTACGGCCATGTGGACAGCATTGCCAAGCTGATCGTGGCGCCACCCGGCAAGACGGTGACGCTGGCCAAGGTGCCCGAGAACCCGGACCCCGGCCTGATTTACGCCCGCAAGGAGGCGCCCGAGATCGACCAGCGCGAAGCCGCCGAAGAAGAGGTGGCCTCGCTGCTGTCCCTGGCCACGCGGGTGGAAGGCATGGTCCGCAACATCGGCATGCACGCCGGGGGCGTGCTGATTGCCCCGGGCAAGATCACCGATTTTTGCCCGCTGTACATGCAGCCCGGCAGTGACAGCGCCGTCAGTCAGTACGACAAGGACGACGTCGAAGCCATTGGCCTGGTCAAGTTCGACTTTCTGGGCCTGGCCACCTTGACCATTCTGGAGCTGGCCAAGGACTACATCATCGAGCGCCATCCGGATCAGAAGGATTTTGACTTTGCCAAGATCCCGCTGGACGATGCGGCGGCCTACCGCCTGCTGGCCGAGGGCAAGACCGTGGCCGTGTTCCAGCTGGAATCTCGCGGCATGCAGGGCATGCTGCGCGATGCCAAGCCCAGCGTCTTTGAGGACATCATTGCCCTGGTGGCCTTGTACCGACCGGGCCCCATGGACCTGATTCCCTCCTTCTGCGCCCGCAAACACGGCCGCGAAGAGGTGACCTACCCGCACCCCCTGATGGCCACCGTGCTGCAGGAGACCTACGGGATCATGGTGTACCAGGAGCAGGTGATGCAGGTGGCCCAGCGCGTGGGCGGCTACTCGCTGGGTGGCGCCGACATGCTGCGTCGCGCCATGGGCAAGAAAAAGGCCGAAGAGATGGCCGAGCACCGGACCATCTTTGCGGCCGGTGCGGCCAAGAACGACATCAAGCCCGAGCTGGCCAACGAAATCTTCGACGTGATGGAGAAGTTCGCTGGCTATGGCTTCAACAAGTCGCACGCCGCCGCTTATGCCTTGCTGGCGTATCACACCGCCTGGTTGAAGGCCCACTACACGGCCGAATTTTTCTCAGGGAACATGAGCGTCTCCAGTGACGACACGGACAAGCTCAAGATCTTCCATGACGATGCCACACAGAACTTCGGCATCACCTTCACGCCCCCGGATGTGAACCAGGGCAACTGGCGCTTTGTGCCCACGGGCAAGAAGACGATCTGCTATGCACTGGGTGCGGTCAAGGGCACAGGCCAGGGCGCCATCGAGGCGCTGGTGCGCGAGCGCACCGAGAACGGCCCCTTCAAGAGCTTCTTTGACTTCTGCGCGCGCGTGGACCGCAAGACGGTCAACAAGCGGGTGGTCGAGGCCCTGATCAAGGCCGGGGCCTTTGATTCGCTGGAGCCGCATCGGGCGGCCTTGCTGGCCAGCGTCGGCCTGGCTTTTGAGTATGCCGACACGCTGGTGGCCAATGCCGATCAGGGCGGCCTGTTCGATTTTGGGGACAGCCATGCGGCCTCCACCAACGAGCCTGACCTGGTGCCCACCGAGCCCTGGACGCTCAAGGAGCGCCTGTCCCTGGAAAAAACAGCCATCGGCTTTTACCTCTCGGGCCATCTGTTTGACGAGGCCGAAGCCGAGGTGCGGCGCTTTGCCCGCCAGCGCATCGGTGACCTCAAGGACAGCCGCGATCCCCAGGTGGTGGCCGGCATCATCAGCGACCTGCGCGTCATCAACGGTGCGCGGGGCCGTGTGGCCATCTTCAAGCTGGACGACAAGAGCGAGACCATCGAGGCGGTGGCCAACCAGGAGACGCTGGACGCCAACAAGGACCTGCTCAAGGACGACGAGCTGGTCATCATCCAGGGCAAGGTGCAGACGGACCGCTTCTCGGGCGGCTTGCGCCTGAACGTGCAGCAGGTGTTCAGCGTGGCCGCGGCCCGTTGCCGCTACGCGCGTTTTGTTCGCGTCAAGGCCACCGATCAGCATTGCCCCGTGCAGGACCTGCTGCGTGAGTTCCCGCCGCGCCGGGTGCCCGCTTCGCAACCCGACCTGCCCGATGCCATCCAGGGCCTGCCTTTGCGCGTGGTGGTCGAGCGGCACACCCCCGACCTGTCGGCCAGGGCCGAGCTGGAGCTGGGCGACCTGTCGAAGTTCTACCCCAGCGATCAGGCCCTGCAGCGGCTCAAGGAGCTGATGCCCCAGGGGCAACCCACACTGGTCTACGGCGAGGGCTGAGTCTCGGTTCAGTCGATGAACTGCATCGTGTGCCGATGCTCGGGCGGCTCATCGAACATGCGTTCGGCCTCGTCATGAGCGGGCTTGGGGGTCTCGTCATCGGGTGACGGGTCATTGGACATGAACACCGGCAGGGGGTCGAGGGTGCGCCAGGCCGGGGTTGTGATCAGCAGGCTGCTGACCAGGGCGCTGGCCCGTGTGGCCCACCACACCATCCCCAGCGACAAGGTCACCCCACCGACGGCAGCGACGGTGGGATTGAGCACCAGGGCGCCGGATTCCCGCGCTGTCGCATCGAAGAAGAAGCTCGACGTCGTCACCGCCGGGCCGGACGACCACGGGTTGATCTGCACGAATGCCCGAGTGAAGGTGGGCAGCGCATCGGGTGCCAAGCCCACGTTGACCAAGGCCATCGGTCGCATCGACCACTGAGTGGGCGTCCCGTCGGTCAACCACGAGGACCAGCGCTGGCGAGAGATCAGGAAGTCTTGGAGCTCGTAAGCGCCGCCGCCGGGCGACCTTCCCTTCACCTGGTCGGTCAAGGCACCATCGGGCGTCAGGACCGCGGTGATCGGGGCGGGCTCTTCTTCTGGCTCCTCTTCGGGGGGCGTGGGGATCTCTGTGGGGGGAGCATCGTCCTCCGCGTTGGCGGGGTTGCCTGCGGCAGGCGGCTGCGAAGCCAGTTCGGTGCCGAAGTCAGGAAGCATGGGCGGCTGGACCACGGTCGGGGCGGGGGGCTCCTGGGGGCCCGCCCTGACCTCCACCTGCAGGGCGCTGGTCTGAGAGAACAGGCCATCGGACACCCCCACGATCACGTCATAACGATTGTTCTGGTCCTGATCGGCGGGGGCTGCAAACTCGGGTGCCGCCACAAAGCTCAGCTGCCCGGTGCCGGCATCGATCGTGAACTGGCTGGCATCTCCGCCGCCGGCAATGAAGTACGTCAGGGTAGGGGCGGGCAGGTCGGCATCGGTGGCCTCCACGCGAATGACATCGGTGGTTCTCTCCGTGACCCAGGTCAGGACTGGTGAGGTGATGGTCGGGCTGTGGTCGTTGACCGCGCTCACGTTGATCGTGAAGGTGGCCTGGCTGCTGGAGCCGCCCTCACTGGTGGCAGTCACCGTGATGGTGTGGGTGGTGTTCGACTCAAAATCCAGCAAGGCCGAACTGGCCACTGTGACCACCCCCGTGTTGCTGTCGATGGTGAATCGGCCACCTGCCGAATCGTCCATCGAGTAGGTGATGGTGTTGTTGGTGGCATCGGCATCCGTGGCGATCGCGGTGATGCCCACCGAGGTGCCGATGGCAGCATTTTCTGCCACGTCGTTGGGTGAAGGGTTGGCGTCCGTGATCGGGCCGACATTGAACTCGTTCAGGTCCGAGACGTTGATCGTGAAGCTTTGGGCGCTGGTGGAACCATCGGCGCTGGTGGCGACCACGGTGACGTTGTGCGTGGTGGCGTCCTCGTGGTTCAGCAGCGAGCCATTGGCGACGGTGACCACCCCGGTGCTGTTGTCGATGGCAAAGCGCCCGCCTGCGTCGTCGCTCAGCGTGTAGGCGATGGCGTTGTTGGATCCGTCGGCGTCGCTGGCACTGGCGATGATGCCAACGGCCGTGCCGTTGATGGCGTTCTCGGACACGCTGTTGAGGGCAGGGTTGCTGTCGCTGATGGCGCCCACGTCGAACTCATCGACATCGCTGACGCTGATCGCAAAGCTCTGGCTGCTGCTGGAGCCATCGGCGCTGGTGGCGACCACGGTGATGGTGTGCGTGGGGGCCGCTTCATGGTTCAGCAGAGAACCATTGGCGACGGTGACCACTCCGGTGTTGCTGTCGATGGCAAATCGACCACCCGCCGCATCGCTCAGCGCGTAGGTGATCGAATTGTTGCTGCCATCGGCATCGATGGCGTTGGCGGTGATGCCGACCGCTGTTCCGTTCGTCGCGTTCTCGGCCACGTTGTTGGCGACGGCATTCACATCACTGACCGGACCGATGTCGACTTCATCCACGTCGCTGACCTGGATGGTGAAGCTCTGGCTGCTGCTGGAGCCGTCAGAGCTGGTGGCCAGGATGGTGATGGTGTGTGAGGCGGCCGCCTCGAAATCGAGCAAGGACCCGTCGGCAACCGTCACGATGCCGGAGGTCGAATCGATGGCAAAGCGCCCCCCAGCCGAATCGGCCAGGGCATAGGTGATGGTGTCGTTGGTGGCGTCGGCATCCACGGCAAAGGCCGTGATGCCCACCAATGAGCCGCTGCCGGCGTTCTCCGCCACGCGGTTGATGGCGGCATCCACGTCGCTGACAGTGCCCACATTGAACTCATCGACGTCGTCCAGGTTGATGGTGAAGTCCTGGCTGACGACGGAGCCGTCGGCACTGGCCGCCTGCACCGTGATGGTGTGAGAAGCACTGGTCTCAAAGTTCAGCAGGGCTCCGTCAGCGACCGTCACGACGCCCGAGCTGCTGTTGATGGCAAAGCGGCCGCCTGCCGAGTCAAGCAGGGTGTAGGTGATGGCATTGGTCGTGCCATCGGCATCGCTGGCGCTGGCCGTGATGCCTACCACGGTGCCGCTGGCCGCGTTTTCGGCCACGTTGTTGATGGCCGCATTGACATCGGTGATCAAGCCGACATTGAACTCGTCGACATCGCCGATGTTGATGATGAAGCTCTGGCTGCTGCTGGAGCCATCGGCGCTGGTGGCCAGCACGGTGATGACGTGTGAGGAGATCGATTCGAAATTGAGCAAGGAGCCATCGGCGACGGTCACAACGCCGGAGGTGGCGTCAATGGCAAATCGACCGGCAGCGCTGTCCGCCAGTGTGTAGGTGACCGTGTTGGTCGTGCCATCCGCATCCATGGCGCTGGCCGTGATGCCCACCGCTGTGCCATTGATGGCGTTCTCCGTCACGCTGTTGGTCGTGGCGTCGACATCGGTGATCGGGCCCACATTGAACTCATCGAAGTCACTGAGGTTGATCGTGAAGCTCTGGCTGCTGGTCGAGCCGTCGGCGCTGGTGGCCAGCACGGTGATGACGTGTGAGGAATCGGTCTCGAAATCGAGCATCGATCCATCGACCACGGTCACCACGCCCGTGTTGGCATCGACGGCAAATCGCCCGTCGGCAGAGTCACTCAAGGTGTAGGTGATGGTGTTGTTGGTGGCGTCGGCGTCTGTGGCCTGAGCGGTGATGCCCACCAGGCTGCCGTTGACCGCGTTCTCGGCGACGATGTTGCTGCTCACATCGTTGTCGCCGACCGGACTGATGGGTGATTCGTTCACATCCGTCACGGTGATCGTGAAAGTTCGGCTGGAGGTGGTCAGGTCGGTGCTGGTGGCCAGGACCGTGATGTCGTAGCTGGCGTCCGATTCTCGGTCGATCTGACTGCCGTCCAGCACCGTGATCACCCCGGTGGCGCTGTCGATGGCGAATCGCCCATCGGCATTGTTGCTGAGCACATACGTGACGACGTCGGCGCCATCGGCATCGGTGGCATTGGCCGTGATGCCCACCAAGGAACCATTGGCGGCGTTTTCCTGGACGGTGTCGACGCCGGCATTGGTGTCGGAGATGGCCCCCACGCCGAACTCGTTGCCGTCCGCGATGGTGATGGTGAAGGCCTGTGTCGAGGTGGATCCGTCCGCCGAAGTGGCCAGCACGGAAATGCCATGAGAGCTGCTGGTCTCGAAGTCCAGCAGGGAGGCATTGGCCACCGTGACGACGCCCGAGGCGCTGTCGATCGCAAAACGGCCGCCCGCGTTGTTGCTCAGGGTGTACGTGATGGTGTTGTTGGTGCCGTCCGCATCAGTGGCGCTGGCGGTGATGCCCACCTCTGAGCCATCGGCGGCCAGCTCGGTCACGCTGTCGGGGGCTACATCGGCATCGGTGATCGGGCCCACATTGAACTCGTCGATGTCGATCAGGGTGATGGTGAAGCTTTGGCTGCTGGTCGATCCATCGGTGCTGCTGGCCAGCACCGTGATGCTGTGCGAGCTGAGCGCTTCAAGGTTCAGCAGAGAGCCATTGGCCACTGTCACCACGCCGGACGTGCTGTTGATGGCGAATCGACCCCCGGCGCTGTCGCTCAGTGTGTAAGTGATGGCATTGGTCGTGCCATCGGGGTCGCTGGCGCTGGCGGTGATGCCCACCGTCGTCCCGTTGGCCGCATTTTCCGCCACGACGTTGGCCGTGGCGTTGACGTCGGTGACCGCGCCCACATTGAACTCGTCGACATCGGTCAGGTTGATGGTGAAGCTCTGGCTGCTGGTGGACCCATCGGCACTGGTCGCCAGCACGGTGATGGTGTGCGAGGTCCCCGCCTCGTAGTTCAGCAGCGAACCATTGGCCACCGTGACGATGCCGGAGGCGCTGTTGATGGCAAATCGGCCCCCTGCGTTGTTGGTCAGCGTGTAGGTGATGGTGTTGTTCGACCGGTCGGCATCGGTGGCCCGGGCGGTGACGCCGACCACCGTCCCGTTGGCCGCATTCTCGGCCACGCTGTTGGCCGCCGCATTGACATCGGTGACGGCGCCCACATCGAACTCGTCCACATCACTGAGGTTGATGGTGAAGGCCTGGCTGGCGGTCGAGCCGTCGGTGCTGGTGGCCACCACCGTGATGCTGTAGGACAGCGCCGTCTCGTAGTTCAGCAAGGTGCCGTTGGCCACCGTCACCACGCCGGTGGCGCTGTTGATGGCAAAGCGGCCGCCAGCATTGTTGGACAAGGTGTAGGTGACGGTGTTGTTGGTGCCATCGGCATCGGTGGCAATGGCGGTGAGGCCGACGGTGGTTCCGTTGGCTGCGTTTTCGGCCACCCGGTTGACGAGTGCATTGGCATCCGTGATGGCCCCCACATTTAACTCGTCAATGTCCGTGAGGGTGATGGTGAAACTTTGGCTGCTGGCCGAACCGTCGGCGCTGGTGGCCAGCACGGTGATGCTGTGCGAGGTGGCAGCTTCGTAGTTCAGCAAGGTGCCATCGGCCACTGTGACCACACCGGAGGCGCTGTTAATCGCAAAGCGGCCGCCGGCATTGTCGGACAGCGTGTAGGTGATGGTGTTGGTGGTGGCATCAGCATCCGAGGCATTGGCCGTGATGCCCACGAGCGTCCCATTGGTGGCGTTCTCGGTCAGGCTGTTGACGGCAGCATTGGTGTCCGAGACGGCCCCGACGTCAAACTCGTCCACATCGGTCACGGTCACCGAAATGGCTTGCGTGTCGGTGTTGGTGCCGTCGCTGACCCGAACCGTCACTTCATACACATGGTTGCCGTTGGCATCGGTTGCCGTTTCTCGGTTGCGGCCGCTGACGAAGGTCAGCGCCCCCGTGCTGCCGTTGATGGTGAACAGTGCCGCGTCGGCGCCACCACTGATGCTGTAGGTCAGCGTTTGTGCGGGCAGGTCGGCATCGGTGGCGGCGACGGTGGTGACGGCGGTGCTGTTCTCAGCCACGTTGATGGCCGCTGTCGCCCCTGCGCCATTGCTGTTGATGATCGGTGCGTTGTCGTTGAGAGCCGTCACGGTCACCGTCAGGGTCTGGGTGTCGATCAGGCTGCCATCACTGGCTTGAACCGTGACCACATAGACATTGTCCAAGTTGCTGTCCGCGGGTGCGTCGTAGTCGGGCGCGCTGACAAAGGTCAGAGCGCCGGTGGTGGCATTGATGCTGAACCTGGCGCCATCGCCACCGGCCACGATGCTGTAGGTGCGCGCCGTGTTTTCCGGATCGGTGGACGTCACGGTGGTGACCGCTGCGACGTTCTCGGCCACGCTGATGCTGGCCGTGGCGCCGCCGCCATTGCTGGTGATGACCGGTGCGTCGTTGATGGCCGTGACGCTCAGGGTCGAGGTGCCGGAGGCGGTCTGTGCGAACGAATCCGTGGCGACGACGTTGATGACGCGGGCGGTGGCGTTGGGTGCCTCCGAGGTGTTGTTGTAGGTGACGCTGCGCAGCACCGTCTGGTAGTTGGCGGCGGTGTCCGTGCCCGACAGCGTCAGCACCCCGGTGGCGCTGTTGTAGGACTTGGTGATGCTGCCGGTGGTGGTGGCATCCAGCGACTCGGCCGTGCCATTGAGCAGGTTGCTGATCGTCACCGTCACGCCGTTGAGCGTGCCGGCAGTGCCGGTGGCGAGGGTGGCGTCGGTGTCGGCCACGCGGACGGCTCCGCCATTCTCGACAAAGGCCCCGTTGTAGTTGCTGCCGGTGGCGCCCGTGCTGTTGTTGGCGTCCAGGTCCAGTGAGGGGGGCGTGGGCGCGGTGTAGTCGATCGTGAGCGCCGGGCGGTAGCTGGCGATGAGGTTCTCTGACGACGCGAAGGTGTTGCGCGACAGGTTGACCGTGTTGGTGAAGTACCAGCCATAGTTGCTGCTGGTGCCGTTGATCCAGCCCTGCACGGTGTTTCTCAGGTTGGCCGTGTTGCCGAAGGTGTAGTAACCGATGCCGTCTTCCACGAGGGAAGAATCGATGGTCGCGCTTGCTTCGCCTGGCGTCGAGATGCCCCCACCCATGGAGGTCCAGGTGCTGCTCTCGGACCAGTTCACCAGCATGCGGTGCAGGTTGAAAGTCGTGGTCGAGAGTGTGGCTGTGTAGGTGAGCCGCACCGTCAGCGTCACGCTGTTGATGGTCGAGCCCGCGGGGATCTGAGAGAGATCGAACTTCACCAGGGTTTGTGCATCGCCGGCAAAACCGTCGTCGCCCGCTTGCAGTGAGCCCGAGTTGCCCTGGTTGATGTTCTGACCCACGCCGAGTACCGTGTAAAGGTAGGTGTCCGAGGTGCCGGCGTAGGCGTTGCCGTTGACGTCGAGCCCCTCCTGCAACGTCACTGTGGGCAGGATGTGCACCCAGCTGGCGGCCAGGTTGCTGCTCAGCACCGTCTGGGTGTTGACCTGTCCGGCGTGCCACTCCAGGCTCCAGTCGCCTCCCAGATCGATGTGCCCGGTGGCATCCATGCTGGCCGCCACGTCGGCACCGGTCAGCAGCGAGAGGTCGTCGAGAAACTGAGCGCCGACCTCTGTGGCGGCCACGTCGCAGCCATACAGCAGGATGTCGGCATCACCGCTCAGAGCGGCACTCCACAGACTCAGGTCCGCGGCCCGTGACGTCAGGGTCGTCGTGTCCAGGGTGCCCTCGCCCAGCGTCAGGCTGCCATCGCTGCCGTGGCTGATGATGTGCAGGGCGCGGATGTCCTGGCGTCCCTCCAGGGCCTGGGTGATCTGGTTGACCCCATCGGTGTCGGCCGACAGCCAGTGAATCTCCAGGACCCGACCGGGTTCAAGCGACTGTTGCTCGATCAACTGGACCAGCGCCTTCGCATCCGGCACGCGCGAGTCGACAAAAACCAGCTCCACACGCGTCTCGCTGGCCTGCGTGGTGGTGCTGTTTTGCGAGGTGCTGCTGACCGACGACGCGGGCACCAGTTGATGGATGGCCTGATCCAGGCCGGCTGCAGACAGGTCCGTGGCGGGCAAAAGAACCGCGGCGGCGTCTGCACTGAACAGAATTCTGGGCTCAAGCTCCTCCAGCCAGCCGGCATAGCGGCGCGCGGGACGAGGATGGCTGCTGCGCTTCATGCTTCTTTCACACCCTCAGGACCTGGCCTCTTTGAACGAACAACAGCCCCCCAAGGCGTCATGGCGGGGGTACGGTCGATTTTTGCCGATGGACCGGGACCCCTCCCGGTGAAATGACACGGTTTCACCGGCTTTTCACTGCATTAAGGGCGCTCCCGGCGCTCCCTCATGGCGCCTGGCGGCGGTTTCTGCACTTTTAGGCGCCTAAAATTGCAGCCTTCGTCAGATTCGAGATCGAGACCATGTCCAAGACCGCCAAGACCAACAAGCCTGTCAAGGCTTCCAAAGCCAACCCCGTGGCCGCTCCTGTCGCCACCCCGGTGACCAAGCCTGTTGCCGCCGCCGCCCAGAAAGTGAAAAAAGTCGTCCTGGCTTATTCCGGCGGTCTGGACACCTCCATCATCCTCAAGTGGCTGCAAGACGAGTACCAGTGCGAGGTGGTCACCTTCACCGCTGACATCGGCCAGGGTGAAGAGATCGAGCCTGCACGCGCCAAGGCCATCAAGATGGGCATCAAGCCCGAGAACATCTTCATCGAAGACCTGCGCGAAGAGTTCGTGCGCGACTTCGTGTTCCCCATGTTCCGTGCCAACGCGCTGTACGAAGGCGAATACCTGCTGGGCACCTCGATTGCCCGCCCCCTGATCGCCAAGCGCCTGATCGAAATCGCCAAGAAGACCAAGGGCGACGCCATTTCGCACGGCGCCACCGGCAAGGGCAACGACCAGGTTCGTTTCGAGCTGGGTGCCTATGCCCTGCTGCCCGGCGTGAAGGTGATTGCACCCTGGCGCGAGTGGGACCTGCTGTCCCGCGAGAAGCTGCTGGCCTATGCCGACAAGCACGGCATCCCGGTGGACTTCAAGAAGCGCAAGGGCGGCGCTCCGTACTCGATGGACGCCAACTTGCTGCACATCAGCTACGAAGGCGGCGTGCTGGAGGACCCAAACTTCGAGCCCGAAGCCAACATGTGGCGCCTGACCGTGTCGCCCGAAAAGGCGCCCAACAAGCCGCAGATCATTGAGCTGACCTACGCCAAGGGCGACGTGGTCGCCATCGACGGCGTGAAGATGTCGCCAGCCACCGTGCTGACCAAGCTGAACGAGATCGGCGGCAAGCATGGCATCGGCCGCCTGGACAAGGTCGAGAACCGCTACGTCGGCATGAAGAGCCGCGGCTGCTACGAAACCC
>DAORJC010000016.1:0-30286 GCA_035438885.1 Aquabacterium sp.
CGCCCCGCCAGCCACCGACTCGGCTCTGGTCGCCCCACTGGTGCCACGCCACGGTCGCGGGCTCGTGGCACGCCACCAAGCGGGGCGCCAAGGGCTGGGGTGACTGCCGGCCGGGCGCCTTGTGGGGGCTGAGGAGCGCAGCGCCGAGGTGGGCGCGCGCAGCGCGCATCGTCAACTGACTTGCGGGAGTTGTTTGAGCGGAGCGGCCTATGGGCCGCGCAGCGAGTTCTCCCGCACCACCTCGGCGCGAGCACCGCAAGGCAGTCCCGCTGAAAGCGGGACCCCCCACATGAAGCCCGACCGGCAGTCAGCCCAGACCCCAGCCCCGCGCTCCCCCGATCAACTGAGGACGCCACACCCCGAGCGAAAACTTGGGCGGACCGGTCGCCTGAGCCGGGCATTGTGTTGATAATCCCGCCTTGGGGTTGACCCGTGTCTGTTGCAGGATTTGCTTCCACCATGTCGAATGCCATCGTCTCGTCTGTCAAAGGGGTCGTCGCCAGCGTTGTGCTGACGGTCAACACCTTGAGTGTGTTTTCCCTCCTGTTCCCGCTCTCGCTGGTCAAGTTCATCTTGCCGTTCCCGGTCGTGCGCAAGCTGGTCGACCCGGTGCTCAACGCCCTGGCCGAGTGGTGGGTCATGGTCAACGCCGCATGGATGAAGGGCGTTCAGCCCCATCCCTGGGAGATCACCGGTCTGAGCAACTTCAGGCGCAAGGGCTGGTTCCTGATCAGCAGCAACCACCAGAGCTGGGTGGATATTCTGGTGTTGCAGCGTGTGTTCAGCAACCGCATCCCCTTGCTCAAGTTCTTCCTGAAGTTCGAGTTGCTGTACGTGCCGGTGATGGGCCTGGCCTGGTGGGCGCTGGACTTTCCCTTCATGCGCCGCAAGGGCGGCCAGAGCGTGGCCAAGGACATCGAGACGGCTCGCAAGGCCTGCGAGAAGTTCCGCCTCATCCCGACCTCGGTGATCAGTTTTGTGGAGGGCACGCGCATCACGCCGGGCAAGCATGCCCAGCAAAAGTCGCCGTATCAGCACCTGCTCAAGCCCAAGACCGGTGGCCTGGCCATGGCCCTGCAAACCATGGGGCCCTTGTTTGACTCCCTGGTGGACGTGACCATCATTTACCCCGGCGGCGTGCCCACCTTCTGGGACCTGCTCACGGGCAAGGTCAAGGAAGTGATCGTGGACGCTCAGCAGGTCCAGATCCCGGCCGACCTGTCATCGGCCGAGGCCGCGGCCTCGCCAGACCACCGCGCCCGTCTGCAAATCTGGATCAATGACCTCTGGCTCCGCAAGGATGCCCTGATCACCGAGCGTCTGGCCGCCCGTCAAAAGGGTTGATTCAAGGCCGAGGTTGAGCCTGCAGAGGTTGTCGCAACCGGTCGAACTGGCCGGGGGCCACGTACTGCATGACTTCCTTGCCTTGTTGGCTGACGGCAATGTCCAGCCCCTGCTGGGGGTACAGCAGGTGTTCCACCGCGGTGGCGTCCTGACCCAGCCTCAGCCGCTCTGACGGTTCGCCAAAACGCTGGGTGAGGGTGGCCGCATCCAGTTGGGCTTGCGGCACCAGGCTCACGGCGCTGATCGGGGTCTTGAGCGCCTGTGCCAGGTCATCGGCCGACAAGGTGTAGCGCCGGGTGGTGCTCTCCATGAACTCGACCTTGGCCGCTCGTGCTTTCATGGCTTGCAGAGCCTCGGTGCTCAGGCGGGTGGAGACCACCAGCTTGCCGGCCACAAAGCCCAGTTGGGCCGGGTCGACAAACGCCTCCAGCGCGCCGACTTCACCGGGGGCTTCCACGATGGCGATCTGTGTTTCGATGGGCCAAAGCCGCTGCACGTCGGCCAGCGTGCTGGCCCGGGCTGGATCGGGACTGAGCACCAGCCCTGAGTCACCCAGGATGCGAGAGGCACCGTCCGGCAGCGTCGTGATGTCCCACGGCAAGCCGATGTGGCTGCGGGTGCTGCTGGCCTGTGAGTCCGGGTGCACGGCCCCCAGGCGATCGCCCCCGATGACGAGCAGCGCCGAGGCGCCCAGGGCGGCGGCCACCATGGCGCCGACGGTCAAGACTTTGTTCATGTGCGGTAGCTGGTGTCCAGGCGTTCAAGTTTTCGGATCAGGGCGGGCCACACAAAGGCGCCGCCCATGCCACCGGTCTGCACCTTCATGGCATGCGCCACCCCTTGCACGATCAGCGGGTTGACCTCGGTCAGCTCTGCACCACCACTCTGGGCGGCCAACTGAATCTGGCAGGTGCTCTCGAACACGTACATGTTCAGGAAGGCATCGGCAATGGTCTGGCCCACCGTGAGCAGGCCGTGGTTGCGCAGCATCAGGAAGTTCCGATCACCCAGGTCGGCCTGCAGGCGGGGTTTCTCGTCCTCGCGAAAGGCCACGCCTTCGTAGTCGTGGTACGCCAGCGAGGCCAGCACAAACGTGCTTTGCTGCGAGATCGGCAGCACGCCTGCTTTCTGGGCCGAAACACCCACACCAGCGCGCGTGTGGGTGTGCATCACGCAGCCCGCGTCCTCACGCACGGCATGCACCGCGCTGTGGATGGTGAAGCCCGCCGGGTTGACCGGGAAGGGGGACTCCATCAGCTTGTTGCAGTCCTGGTCGACCTTGACCAGGCTGGAGGCCGTGATCTCGTCAAACATCAGCCCATAGGGGTTGATCAGGAAGTGATGCTCAGGCCCGGGGATGCGCGCCGAGATGTGTGTGAAGACCAGGTCGCTCCAGCCGTACAGCGCGACCAGCCGGTAGGCGGCGGCCAGGTCCACGCGCAGTTGCCATTCCTCAGGGCTGACCTGGGTCTGGATCGATGGGATGTTGCTCATGGGGCCTCGGTGTCAAAGGTGTGGTGGTGGCGCTGTCGCAGCACGTTTTTCTGGACCTTGCCCATGGCGTTGCGGGGCAGGTCGTCCACAAAGAACAGGCGCTTGGGCACCTTGTAGTTGGCCAGATTTTGTTTGAGTTGGGTGATCAGGGCGGCTTCGTCCAGGGCCTGGCCGTCGCGCGTGACCACGATGCCGATCACCCCTTCCCCAAAGTCGGGGTGGGGCACGCCCACCACGGCCGATTCGATCACCCCGGGCAGCTTGTCCAGATCGCCTTCGACCTCGGCCGGGTAGATGTTGAAGCCGCCGGAGATGATCAGGTCCTTGGCGCGGCCCACCAGGTGCACGTAGCCTTGGGCATCCATGCGCCCGACATCGCCCGTGATGAACCAGCCATCAGCCGTGAAGGACTCGGCCGTTTGGTCAGGCATGCCCAGGTAGCCCACAAAGACATTGGGGCCTCGCACCTGCACATGGCCTGCACCCTCCAGGGGACAGGGCTGCTGCTGGTCGTCCACGATGCGCACCTGCACGCCGGGCAGGCAGGGACCCACGCTGCCACTGAGGCGATCGCCGACCAGAGGGCGGCAAGGGTTGGAGCACAGCATGCCGGTCTCGCTCATGCCGTAGCGCTCCAGGATGGTGTGGCCGGTGCGGTGGGCAAACTGGTCAAAGGCGGCCATCGACAAGGGGGCCGAGCCGCTCACGAACAGGCGCATGTGCGCGGTCAGTCGGGCATTGAGCCGCTCTTGCTGCAACAGCCGGCCATACATGGTGGGCACGCCCATGAACACGCTGGCCCGGGGCGAGGTGGTGTCCTGGATCTGCGCCAGCACCGCGGCGGCATCGAACTTGCCCAGCCAGCGCATGGGGGTGCCCGACAGCAGGGCGCAGTGGCTGGCCACGAACAGGCCATGGATGTGGAAGATGGGCAAGGCATGGACCAGGCAGTCGTCGCTGCGCCAGTCCCAGTGGCGCAGCAGCGTGCGCGCGTTGCTCAGGAGGTTGCCATGTGTGAGCATGGCGCCCTTGCTGCGGCCCGTGGTGCCCGAGGTGTACAGGATGGCCGCCAGGTCTGAGGGCTGACGCGACACCACCATGTGCTGGTCAGGGTGCTGGGCGCCATGCACCAGCAGGCTGCCGGTGCGGTCATCGTTCAGGGTGAACAGATGGCCCACGCCACGGTGGGCCGCCAGGGGCGAGACCCAATCGAGGTCCTGCGTGCGACACACCAGCACGGCCGGTTGTGCGTCGGCCACAAAGTAATCCAGCTCGGCCGCCCGGTAGGCCGGGTTCAGGGGCAGGAAGACCAGACCGGCCCGCAGTGTGGCCAGGTAGAGCATCAGCGACTCGACCGACTTGTCCACGTGCGCGGCCACCACCGGAGGGCGCCGGTCGCGTCCCTTGCCGACGGGTTGGAGCTGCAGGCTGTGCAGCAAGTTGGCCAGCATGGCCGTGCCGCGTTCCAGGTCTCGCCAGGTGTAGCGACCTTCGTCATCGCTCAGGATGGCGTCGTCTTCGAGGGTGGCTGGCAAGGCAGCCTGGATCGCGGTGTAGAGGTTCATGGCTTCAAGCCTTCAGGGCTGCGGCGTGGTGCGCCAGGTGGTCTTTCATGAAGGTGCTGATGAAATAGTAGCCATGGTCATACCCTTCATGCCTGCGCAGTGTCAAAGCCTGGCCCTGGCGCTGGCAAGCCTGCTCGAACAGGTGCGGGTGCAGTTGCTCGGCCAGGAACTTGTCGGCCAGGCCCTGGTCGATCAGGATGGGCGAGGTGTGGCGCCCGGCCTTGATCAACTCGGTGGCATCGTGCGCAGCCCAGCCGCTGCGGTCGGCCCCCAGGTAGCCCGTGAAGGCTTTCTCGCCCCAGGGGCACTGTGAGGGGGCCGCAATGGGCGCAAAGGCCGAGACGCTCTTGAAGCTGTGCGGGTGCTTGAGCGCCAGGGTCAGGGCGCCATGCCCGCCCATGGAGTGCCCGAAGATGCCCACGCGCGAGGCATCCCCGCCAAAGTGCGCCAGCACCAGGGGCAGCAGCTCTTTCATGAGGTAGCTCTCCATGCGCCAGTGGGCGGACCACGGCGCCTGCGTGGCGTCCAGGTAGAACCCGGCAGCCGTGCCGAAGTCCCAGCTGGCATCGGCACCGGCCACGCCGGTCTCGCGCGGGCTGGTGTCCGGCGCCAGCAGGATCAGGCCATGTTCGGTGGCGTACTGCTGCGCCCCGCCTTTGGTGGCAAAGGTCTCTTCGGTGCAGGTCAGGCCGGCCAGGTAGACCAGCACCGGCAGACGCTGCCCCCCTTTGGTTTGCGGAGGCTGGAACACCGAAAAGCGCATGGGCAGGCCCAGCACACTGGAGGTGTGCCGGTAAAAGCCCTGCACGCCCTCAAAGCAGCCGTGTTCGCTCAGGGTCTCCGGCTGTGGCCACAGGTGTTCGCCCATGTCAGAACACCACGACCGAGCGGATCGACTCGCCGGCCTTCATGAGGTCAAAGCCTTCGTTGATCTGCTCCAGCTTGAGCTTGTGGGTGATCAGGTCGTCGATGTTGAGCTTGCCGTCCATGTACCAGTCGACAATCTTGGGCACATCGGTGCGTCCGCGCGCGCCACCGAAGGCCGAGCCTTCCCACTTGCGGCCGGTGACCAACTGGAACGGGCGCGTGGCGATCTCGGCCCCAGCCTCGGCCACGCCGATGATGATGCTGCGGCCCCAGCCCTTGTGGGTGCACTCCAGCGCCTGGCGCATGACCTGGGTGTTGCCGATGCATTCAAAGCTGTAGTCGGCGCCGCCATCGGTCAGTTGCACGATGGCGTCGACCACGTTGCCACCTGCCGCCGCGATGTCCTTGGGGTTGATGAAGTGCGTCATGCCGAACTGACGGGCCATGGCTTCACGCGCCGGGTTCAGGTCCACACCGATGATCTTGTCGGCCCCGACCATCTTGGCACCCTGGATCACGTTCAGGCCGATGCCACCCAGCCCAAAGACGACCACGTTGGCGCCGGCCTCGACCTTGGCCGTGAACAGCACGGCACCCACGCCGGTGGTCACGCCGCAGCCGATGTAGCACACGGTCTCGAAAGGCGCGTCCTCACGGATCTTGGCCAGCGCGATCTCGGGCACCACGATGTGGTTGGCAAAGGTGGAGGTGCCCATGTAGTGCAGCAGGGGCTGGCCGTTGAGCGAGAAACGCGAGGTGCCATCGGGCATCAGGCCCTTGCCTTGCGTGGCACGGATCTTCTGGCACAGGTTGGTCTTGCGTGACAGGCAGAACTTGCACTCGCGGCATTCCGGCGTGTACAGCGGGATCACGTGGTCGCCCTTGCGCAGCGACTTGACGCCAGGCCCCACATCCAGCACCACACCGGCGCCTTCATGGCCCAGGATGGCAGGGAACAGGCCTTCGGGGTCGGCGCCCGACAGGGTGTAGTAGTCGGTGTGGCAGATGCCGGTGGCCTTGATCTCGACCAGCACCTCGCCTTCGCGGGGGCCCTCCAGGTCCACGGTTTCGATGGTCAGGGGTTGGCCGGCTTTCCAGGCCACGGCGGCGCGAGTTTTCATGGGTGTTCCTTGGGGTCAGGGTCAGGTTTGGTCGTGCTGGTGAACGGGCAGGTGGGTGCCACAGTTCCAGCAGTAATTGGCTTCGTGCGAGAGGCCTTCGGTCAGGCAGTTCGGGCAGGTTCGGGTGGTGCGGTGCGAGGTGGCGGCGCCGACGTCTGTGCCCTGCTGGCGCTGGGCTGTCATCTCGGCGGTCACGATGCCGGTGGGCACGGCCAGCACGCCCCAGCCCAGCAACATCATCATGGACGCAATCAAACGTCCCAGGTCGGTCTTGGGGGTGATGTCCCCAAAGCCCACGGTGGTCATGGTGGTCACCGCCCAGTACATGGCCGTCGGGATGCTGGTGAAGCCGTTCTCGGGGCCTTCCACCACATGCATGACGGTGCCCAGCACCAGAACCATCATCAGCACAAAGGACAGGAAGACCAGGATCTTGCGTCGGCTGGCCTTGATGGCTCGCCCCAGGGAGGTGTACTCCTTGACGTAACCTGTGAGCTTGAAGACGCGAAACACCCGCAGCAACCGCAGGATGCGCACATCGATCAGCAGGTGGATTTCAGGCACCAGCAGGGCCAGGTAGGTGGGCAGGATGGACAGCAGGTCAATGACCCCGTAAAAACTGGTGGCATAGACCAGTGGCCGGCGCACGCACACCAGGCGCAGCACATATTCCAGTGTGAAGGCCAGGGTGAAAAACCACTCCAGGGCGGTGAACCAGTCACCCCAACGGGCATCCAGCGACTCCACGCTGTCGAGCACCACCACGCCCACGCTGATCAGGATGGCGGCAATGATGGCCTGGTCAAAGCGGCGGCCCGCCAACGTGTCGGCCTCAAAAATGATCGTGTACAGCTTCAGACGCCAGCCGGCGAGTGGGCGGTCCAATTCTGTCGGGTTGTTGAGCTGCATGGCGTCTTTATATGTCAGTTGCCCCCTGGGAGGACGAACAAGACTTTACGTCTTGCCACACGTCCACGCTTGAACTTTCCACGTTTGACCTGCATCTGACCGTCATTCGTTCTGACGGGAGTGGCTGCAATGAAACTGACTCGATACTGGATGACCGGTTGCATGGCCCTGGTGCTCCTGGTGGCGGGGCGTGGCGCCTCGGCGGTTGACCGCGATGAAAACGACCCCGACGAGCGTCACGCCATGATCACGGCCTCCAGCCAGCAGCCGCTGGACGAGACCCTGCGTCGCCTGCAAACGGCCGCGCGTCGACATGGTCTGGAGGTCATGGTGAACATGGCCTCGGCGGGTGGGGCTGGTGAGTCCGAGAGGGTCCTGGTGCTGGGCCACCGTGACGATGGCTGCACGCCGGTGGTGCAAGCGGCCACCACGGACGCCGGTGAGGGGCAGTGGGCCTTGCCCATGCGCCTGCTGGTCAAGACCTCCGCTGATGGCGCCACCCACATCAGCTATGGCGACCCGGGTGCCCTGCGCGCGTCGGGTGAGCTGCCGCCGGAGATGCTGCGCGATGTGGCCGCGCTGCCCTCGATCGTGTCGGCAGCCCTGAAGGCGCCACCGCCAGCCCGCTCAGATGTCGATCGCTTGGCTTGATCCGGCCTGCTTGCGCAATTCAAACTTCTGAATCTTGCCGGTCGAGGTCTTGGGCAGCTCGCCAAACACCACGGCCTTGGGCACCTTGAAGCCGGCCAGGTGCTTGCGGCAGTGGGCGACGATGTCCTCCGGGGTGACCTGAGCGCCGGGCTTGATCTCGACAAAGGCGCAGGGGGTCTCGCCCCACTTCTCGTCGGGCTTGGCCACCACGGCGGCGGCCAGCACCGCGGGGTGGCGGTAGAGCACGTCCTCCACCTCGATGGACGAGATGTTCTCGCCGCCCGAGATGATGATGTCCTTGCTGCGGTCCTTGATCTTGACGTAGCCGTCGGGGTACATCACGGCCAGATCGCCGGTGTGGAACCAGCCACCGGCAAAGGCCTCTTGCGTGGCCTTGGGGTTCTTGAGGTAGCCCTTCATGGTGATGTTGCCGCGGAACATGATCTCGCCCATGGTCTCGCCATCGGCGGGCACGGGCGTCATGGTCATCGCGTCCATCACGGTCACGCTGCGCTGCAGGTGGTAATTGACCCCCTGGCGGGCGTTCAGGCGGGCGCGCTCGCCCACGTCCAGGTCGTCCCAGGCGTCGTGCTTGACGCACACGGCGGCCGGGCCATAGATCTCGGTCAGGCCATAGACGTGCGTCAGGTCGATGCCCATTTTTTCCATGCCCTCGATCATCGCGGCCGGTGGCGCAGCGCCGGCGACCATGGCCTTGACCTTCTGCGTGATGCCGTGTTTGATGTCGTCAGGGGCGTTGACCAGGGCCGCGTGCACGATGGGCGCGCCGCAGTAGTGGGTCACGCCGTGCTGTCGGAAGGCATCAAAGATGGCGACCGGGTCCACCTTGCGCAGGCAGACGTTCACGCCCGCGCGGGCCGCCACCGTCCACGGGAAACACCAGCCGTTGCAGTGGAACATCGGCAGCGTCCACAGGTAGACGGCGTGCTTGGGCAGGTCCCACTCCAGGATGTTGGAGATGGCGTTCATGGCCGCGCCCCGGTGGTGGTAGACCACGCCCTTGGGGTTGCCGGTGGTGCCGGAGGTGTAGTTCAGGCTGATGGCGTCCCACTCGTCGGCAGGCATGTGCCAGGCAAAGTCGCTCTGGCCGGAGGCCACCAGGGCTTCATAGGTCAGGCTGCCAATGCCCTGGTGCGCGCCGGTGTACAGCGCATCCTGAGCGTCGATCACCAGCAGCGGGGTCTGGCTTTGGCGCAAGGCCAGCGCCTGGGTCACGGTGGGGGCAAATTCGGGGTCGACGATGATGGCCTTGGCCTCGCCATGGTCCAGCATGAAGGCCAGCGCCTCAGGGTCCAGGCGGGTGTTGAGCGTGTTCAGCACGGCGCCGGCCATGGGCACCCCAAAGTGCGCCTCGACCATGGGGGGCGTGTTGGGCAGCATCACCGCGACGGTGTCGCCCAGGCCGATGCCCCGCTGTTGCAGCGCGCTGGCCAGCTGGCGGCAGCGGGCATAGGTCTGTGACCAGGTCTGACGGTGAGGGCCATGCACCACGGCCAGGCGGTCAGGGTAGACCAGCGCCGAGCGCTCCAGAAAGGACAGGGGGGTGAAGGCCGAGAAATTGGCGTCGTTGCGTGGCAGGTCTTGCGCAAAGATGTTCGACATGAAGGTCTCCTTGTGGGAACCCTCAACGATAACGCCTGAGTTGTGCTTTTTGAGCGGGTCAATCCCCGGTGTCGGGGTTTTCTTGATCCACAGCAGGGGCCGCCGTGCCTTCTGCCACGAGCTTGATGCGGGCGCCTTGCAGGCTCACGGCCTGACCGGCACGGATCTTGGCGCTGCGGCGCAACTCGTCGCGGCCATCGACCTGCACGCGACCGTCGGTGATCAGGATCTTGGCCTCGCCGCCGCTGCTGACCAAGCTGCAGGCCTTGAGCAGGCTGTCGAGCTGGATGTACTCGCCGCGGAGTTCAAATGTGATGTGTTGAATGCTTGCCATGCTGGAAACTCAGGGTCTGGGGCCTGTCACACAAGCCGCGGAGCAGGCACAATCGCGCCATTGTGCGCACCGGTGTTTTCAAACTCGCCAGTGCGCTGTGAAATTCTGGCTGACGACATTGTCAGCCCCTTGCCCAAGGCCCGGACCCATGTCGCTCAAAAAAACAGATCTTGAAAAGAACAAAGCCAGCAAGCTGATGGACCAGATGCGCCACCCTGGTTCGCAAGGCCGCTTTGGTCAGGCCGCCGCGCCCGTGCTGGATCGCCGTGAGCAGCGCAAGCTGGACCAGGCCGCCGGTCTGGTGCCGTTTGCCGCCAAGTTGAATGAAGACCTGGTTCGCCAGATCAAAGAGCTCGCCGCCAAGGGTGGCGTCACAGAAAACGACATCGTGGACCGCGTGGTCCGCGCTGGCTTGGCACAGATTCAGGAGGCTTGACGATGAACCTTCCCTTGCAAGCAGTCGATCCCATGGCCGGTGAGGCCAATCCCGCCGACATCCAGCGGGTGTTTGACGCCCAGTTGAGCACTTCGCTGGCCTGGCGCTCGTCCACGGCCGCTGAGCGCATCGTGCGTCTCAAGAAGCTGCGCGATGCCATGCTGGCGCGTCGCGAAGACTTCTACGCCGCCTTCGAGAAGGACTATCACAAGCCCGCCTCCGAGGTCGAGGGCACCGAATTCATGCCCGTGCTGGACGAGATCCGTCACGCCATTGGCGACCTCAAGTCGTGGATGAAGCCCAAGCGCGTGTGGCCCACCATGACCACGGGCGGCACCTCGGCCTGGATCGAGGCGCAGCCGCGCGGCCGCTGCCTGATCATCGCGCCCTGGAACTTCCCTCTGAACCTGAGCTTCGGCCCGGTCGCCTCGGCGCTGGCCGCTGGCAACACCGTGATCCTCAAGCCCTCGGAGATGACCCCGCACGTCAGCGCGATCATGATCGAGGTGATCCGCCAGACCTTCCCCGAGAACGAAGTGGCCGTCTTTGAAGGCGCCACGCCCACGTCCACGGCCTTGCTGGCCTTGCCGTTTGACCACATCTTCTTCACGGGCTCACCAGCCGTGGGCAAGATCGTGATGGCCGCGGCCGCCAAGCACCTGACCAGCATCACGCTGGAGCTGGGGGGCAAGTCGCCCGTGATCATCGACGAGTCGGCCAACCTGACCACCGCTGCCGAGACCCTGATGTGGGGCAAGCTGACCAACTGCGGCCAGACCTGCGTGGCCCCTGACCACGTCTACGTGCACGAGTCGGTCAAGGACAAGTTCGTGGCCGAGTGCAAGCGCGTGATCGGCGAGCGTTATGGCCAGAATGCCCAGGCTCAGCAGGCGTCGCCGCACTTTGCCCGCGTCATCAACCAGCGTCACACCCAGCGCATTGCCGGGCTGCTGGACGATGCCCGCACCCGCGGTGCCCGTTTCCTGCAGGGCGGTGAGGTCGATGTGGCCTCGTCGTTCGTGGCACCCACGCTGCTTGACAACATCCCGGCCGACGCGTCGATCATGAGCGAAGAGATCTTTGGCCCGGTGCTGCCCATCATTGCGTGGCGCGACCTGGACCAGGTCATTCGCGAGATCAATGCACAGCCCAAGCCCTTGGCCCTGTACATCTGGAGCCGCAACAAGGCTCGCACGCGTCGCATCATGGCCGAGACCAGCTCGGGTGGTGTGGGCATCAACCATTGCGTGCTGCATTTTGCCCATGGCAACCTGCCGTTTGGCGGGGTCAACAACTCTGGCATCGGCAGTGCGCACGGCATCCATGGTTTCAAGGCCTTCTCTCACGAGCGCGCCGTGCTCAAGTCGGGCCCGATCATGGTCGCCAAGCTGTTCTTCCCGCCTTACGACGGCTTCAAGCCCAAGCTGATCCGCGCGGTGGTGGACATGCTCAAGCTGCCCAAACTGTTCTGACGATCCCACACCCTGATGACCGATAATGCGGTCCATCAGGGCAACAGCCCGCCTCCCGGTTCTGCCGCGTGGCGGGCTTTTTGCATGAGCAGGACTGCCAAACAAGGTCACCCCCGTGGACATCTTCATTCAACAAATCATCAACGGCCTGGTGCTGGGCAGCATGTATGCCCTGGTCGCCCTGGGCTACACGATGGTCTACGGCATCATCAACCTGATCAACTTTGCGCACGGTGAGGTCCTGATGGTCGGGGCCCTGGTGAGCTGGACGGTGGTCACCGCGCTGGAGAACGCCGGTCTGCCGGGGTGGGCGCTGCTGTCGCTGTCGCTGGTGGTGGCCATGCTGGCCTGCATGGCCTTGAACTACGTCATCGAAAAGCTGGCCTACCGGCCCCTGCGCAATGCACCCCGCCTGGCCCCCCTGATCACGGCCATGGGCGTGTCCCTGCTGCTGCAGACGCTGGCCATGATCTTCTGGAAGCCCGATTACAAGCCCTACCCCATCTTGCTCAATGACGAGCCCTACGAGTTCATGGGGGCCACCATCAACCTGGTGCAGATCCTGATCATCGTGGTCACGGCCGTGACGCTGGCCAGCCTGATGGCCCTGATCCATGGCACCCGCCTGGGGCGGGCCATGCGCGCCACGGCCGAGAACCCCCGAGTGGCCCAGCTCATGGGCGTGCAGCCCGATCGCATCATCTCGGCCACCTTCATGATCGGTGCGGCGCTGGCGGCGCTGGCCGGCGTCATGTGGGCCGCCAACTATGGCTCGGTGCAGCACACCATGGGTTTTCTGCCGGGCCTGAAGGCCTTCACGGCGGCGGTGTTTGGCGGCATCGGCAACATGGGGGGCGCCATGCTGGGCGGTGTGCTGCTGGGCCTGATCGAGGCCCTGGGGGCTGGCTACATCGGTGACCTGACTGGGGGCGTGCTGGGCAGCCACTACCAGGACATCTTTGCCTTCACGGTGCTGATCCTGGTGCTGACCTTGCGGCCGCAGGGCCTGCTGGGCGAGCGTGTGGCCGATCGCGCCTGAGGACCCGACCCATGAACTCGAACAACAACAAGAAGTTCCTGACCTTTGCGGTCTCGGCCGTGGCCCTGCTGGTGCTGCCCCTGGTGCTGCAGGGCGTGGGCCATGCCTGGGTGCGCATCCTGGACACGGCGCTGCTGTACATCCTGCTGGCCCTGGGCCTGAACATCGTGGTGGGTTTTGCCGGCCTGCTGGACCTGGGCTATGTGGCCTTTTATGCCGTGGGGGCCTACCTGTTTGCGCTGCTGGGCTCGCCCCACCTGACCGAGAACATCCCCTGGGTGGCCGCCCACTTCCCCAACGGCCTGCACACGCCGATCTGGCTGGCCATCCCTCTGGGGGCGGGCCTGGCGGCCATGGCAGGCGTGCTGCTGGGCGCGCCCACGCTCAAGTTGCGGGGCGATTACCTGGCCATCGTGACCCTGGGCTTTGGCGAGATCATCCGCGTCTTTCTGAACAACCTGGACAACCCGGTCAACCTGACCAACGGCCCCAAGGGCATCGACCGCATCGACCCGTTGACCGTGTTCGGGGTGAGCCTGGGTGAGCCCTGGGAGGTCATGGGCCACACCCTGCCGCCCGTGACCCTGCATTACTACCTGTTCCTGAGCCTGGTGGTGCTGGCCGTGATCATCTGCCTGCGGCTGCAGCATTCGCGCCTGGGGCGTGCCTGGCGTGCCATCCGGGAGGACGAGATCGCGGCCAAGGCCATGGGCCTGAACACGCGCAACCTCAAGCTGCTGGCCTTTGGCCTGGGGGCGACCTTCGGGGGCGTGGCCGGGGTGCTGTTTGCCAGCTTCCAGGGCTTTGTCTCGCCCGAATCCTTCAGCCTGCAGGAGTCCATCATGGTGGTGGCCATGGTGGTGCTGGGCGGGTTGGGGCATGTGCCGGGCGTGGTGCTGGGCGCCTTCCTGCTGGCGGCCTTGCCTGAGGTGCTGCGCCATGTGGCCGGGCCATTGCAAGCCATGACCGACGGGCGCCTGGATGCGGCCATCCTGCGCCAGTTGCTGGTGGCCCTGGCCATGATCGGCATCATGCTGGTGCGACCCCGTGGTCTGTGGCCTGCACCGGAGGGCAAGGCATGACTCAGCCCTTGCTCAAGGTGGCCAGCGTCACCAAGCGTTTTGGCGGCGTGCAGGCTCTCGCGGGTGTGGGTCTGGAGATCCAGCCCGGCGAAGTGCATGGCCTGATCGGCCCCAATGGCGCTGGCAAGACGACCTTCTTCAATGTGATCACCGGGCTGGTGGCGGCCGATCAGGGGCACTTTGAACTGGCCGGGCGGCGCTACAAGCCCTCGGCCGTGCACCTGGTGGCCCAGGCGGGCATTGCCCGGACGTTCCAGAACATTCGCCTCTTTGCCGAGATGAGCGTGCTCGACAACGTGCGCGTGGGCCGCCATGTGCGCACCCGTGTCAGTTGGTGGCACGCGCTGTTGCGCACCCCCGCCTTTGTGCGCGAGGAGGCCGAGATCGAGCGCGATGCCCTGGCCCTGCTGGACTTTGTCGGGCTGACCGGGCAGCAGCACCGCATGGCGCGCACCCTGAGCTATGGCGACCAGCGCCGCCTGGAGATTGCCCGTGCGCTGGCCACCGAGCCCCGCTTGCTGGCCCTGGACGAGCCCGCGGCCGGCATGAACGCCACCGAGAAGGTGGCCCTGCGTGAACTGATCGAGCGCATCCGCGCCCAGGGGCGCACCATCTTGTTGATCGAGCACGATGTGAAGCTGGTCATGGGCCTGTGCGACCGGGTGACGGTGCTGGATCAGGGCTGCCTGATTGCCCAGGGCACACCGGCCGAGGTGCAGGCGCACCCTGCAGTCATCGAGGCCTACCTGGGCAGTGCCCACACCGCCTACGAGCCGCCCCATGAAGAGCCGGTGGACGGCGACCTGATCGACCCCGATGGGGACGAGGCCTCTGACCTGAAGTGATGCGATGAACCCTTCTCCCTCCGATCGGCAGCCGGTGCTCAGCACCCACGGGTTGAATGTGGCCTATGGCGGCATTCAGGCGGTCAAGAATCTGAACATCGAGATCTTCTCGGGTGAGCTGGTCAGTCTGATTGGCGCCAACGGTGCCGGCAAGACCACCACGCTCAAGGCCATCTGCGGCCTGCTCAAGCCCCAGTCCGGCGAGGTGCGCTACGAGGGCAGGGCGCTGGGCGCGCAAGGCCCGTGGGACCTGGTCGCTCAGGGCCTGGTGATGGTGCCCGAGGGCCGCGGCATTTTCACGCGCATGTCGATCGACGAGAACCTGCGCATGGGCGCCTACCTGCGCAAGGACCGCGAGGTGGAGGCCGACATCGAGGCGGTGTACCAGCGTTTTCCGCGCCTCAAGGAGCGCCGCCTGCAACTGGCAGGCACCTTGTCCGGCGGCGAGCAGCAGATGGTGGCCATGGGCCGCGCCCTGCTGGCCCGACCCAAGGTGCTGCTGCTGGACGAGCCCTCCATGGGCCTGTCACCCCTCATGGTCGACAAGATCTTTGAGGTGATTCGGGACGTGTCGCAGCAGGGCGTGACGGTGCTGCTGGTGGAACAGAACGCCCACCGCGCGCTGGAGATGGCCGATCGCGCCTATGTGATGGACTCGGGCGAGATGGTGTTGCAAGGCCTGGCCTGCGACCTGCTGGGCGATCCGCAGGTGCAGGCGGCCTACCTGGGCGCCTGATGGCTTGGCGGCCACCAGGCTGCTGCCCGCCGGCGTCAGGTCACAGTGCGGCTGCGATCTTGCCGGCCAGCGCCTTGAGGTGGTCCATGTCGGCCATTTGCGTGGCATGGGGGCGGCGCAGGTCGGCAATCGAACCAGGGATCACGTGGATGTGAAAGTGCGGCACGGTCTGGCCGGCGGCCTCGCCGTTGAGTTGCATCAGCACGATGCCTTGTGCGCCCAGGCCGGTCTTCATGGCCTGGCCCACCTTGCGCACGGTGGCCATGCAGGCACCCGCGGCCTCGTCCGACAGCTCGAAGAGCGTGGTGGCGGGCTGCTTGGGAATGACCAGGGCGTGGCCTTCGGCCTGCGGCATGATGTCCATGAAGCACAGGGTGTGCTCGTCCTCGTGCACCTTGATGCAAGGGATCTCGCCCCGCAGGATCTTGGCAAAGATGTTGTTCGTGTCGTAGGACATGGGGGATCTCCAAAGGGGTGAGGGGTCAGCCGCCAACCTTGTCGGCCATGCTGGTGAACGCGTCTGCGTAGAAAAACTCGTCGGGCAGGCCAGCCTGGGCCACGAACTCGCGTCGGGCCGCGCTGACCATGACCGGGGCGCCACAGGCATAGACCTCGTGTGCCGACAGGTCCGGCAAGTCGGCCATCACGGCCTGGTGCACAAAGCCGGTGCGACCGGTCCAGGCATCCTCCGGCTTGGGCTCTGACAGCACGGGCACGTAGTGCAGCCAGGGCAGCTCTGCGGCCTGTTGCTGCGCCCAGTCGTGCAGGTACAGGTCAGCCCGGCTGCGGCAGCCCCAGTACAGCACCACGGGGCGCTGGTTGTCCTGGTGGCGCAGGTGCTCGACGATGGCCTTGATCGGGGCCAGGCCGGTGCCGGAGGCCAGCAGCACGATGGGGCGCTCGCTGTCATCGCGGACAAAGAAGGTGCCCATGGGGCCTTCGGCGCGCAGGATGTCTTTCTCTTTCATGGCGCCAAAGACATGGTCGGTGAACACCCCGCCGGGCATGTGGCGGATGTGCAGCTCGATGCCGTTGACACCGGGGTCCTTGGCCGTGTGCGGCGCATTGGCCATGGAGTAACTGCGGCGCAGGCCGTCCTTGAGGATGAACTCGATGTACTGGCCTGCGCGCCAACCAAAGGTGTGGGTGGCGGGCAGTTGCAGGCGCAGCACCATCACGTCGGGGGCCACACGGCTCAAGCTGGTCACGCGGGTGGGCATCTTGACCACGGGGTTCTCGCCCAGGCCCACCACCTGGCGTGCTTCGATCACCAGGTCGGTTTGCGGGGTGGCGCAGCAGGTCAGCACATAGCCTGCAGCC
This sequence comes from Aquabacterium sp., assembly GCA_035438885.1. Taxonomy (GTDB): domain Bacteria; phylum Pseudomonadota; class Gammaproteobacteria; order Burkholderiales; family Burkholderiaceae_C; genus Aquabacterium. The sequence goes on from DAORJC010000016.1 coordinate 16,839, forward strand.
TCTTCTTGGGCGCTCAAGGCCTTGCTCTGGTGGGCCCCATGGATCACGCGGCCTTCTTGCAGCTTGCACTTGCACGATCCACAGGCGCCATCCTTGCAGCCGTAGGGCAAGCCGATGCCGGCCTGAAGGGCGGCGGTCAGCACGGTGTCGTCACGTTGCATCTGGAACTGACGACCACTGGGAACGATGGTCACGGAAAAGCTCATGAAACTCACCTCGGAGGGGTCAAAATCGGCGCAAACAAGATTGTCCCTCACCTGGATCGCCCCATGCGCCCACCCGCCATTGCCCGTTGCCGTCAGTTTCGCCAGACCCGTGTCCTGATCGTGGGCTGTGGCGATGTCGGTGTGCGTGCGGCGCAGGCCCTGATGACCCGCTGCCGTGTGCTGGCGTTGACCTCATCGACCGAGCGGGTGGCCGCCTTGCGGGGACATGGCATCCAGCCTTTGCGGGGCAATCTGGATGAGCCTCGGACGCTGGCCCGCCTGGCGGGCCTGGCGCCCTATGTGTTGCACCTGGCGCCGCCACCGAGCCAGGGGCAGCAAGACCCGCGCACTCAGGCCTTGCTGACCGCCCTGTCGCGTCGCAGCCGGCCATTGGCGCTGGTGTACGGCAGCACCACCGGGGTGTATGGCGATGCGCAGGGCGTACAGTTTGACGAGACCCGGGCCGTGGCGCCCACGACCGACCGAGCCCACCGCCGGGTCGATGCCGAGCGATGGGTGCGCCAGTGGGGGCGTGAGATGGCCTTGATGGCGGGCACACGGGCCTCGGTGTTGCGCATTCCGGGCATTTATGCGGCTGATCGTGAGGGCGGCGATCCGCGTGAGCGTGTGCGCCGGGGATCGCCTTTGCTGCAGGCGGCCGATGACGTCTACACCAACCACATCCATGCCGATGACCTGGCGCGTGCCTGCGTGGCGGCGTTGTGGCGTGGCAAGCCTTTGCGGGTGGTCCATGCCTGTGACGACACGGATTTGTTGATGGGCGATTATTTTGACCGGGTGGCGGATCTGGCCGGGTTGCCGCGTGCGCCTCGGATCAGTCGTTCGGAGGCTGCGGCGACGCTGAGTGCCATGCAGTTGTCGTTCATGAGTGAGTCGCGGCGGTTGAGCAATGGGCGGCTGAAGGGGGAGTTGCGGCTGCGGTTGTGGCATGCGGTGGCGCCGGTTTTTTGAGCGTTTTGGCGGGGCAGCGCGGGGCGGAGCCGAGTCGGTGGCTGGCAGGGCTTCATGTGGGCGGTCCCGCTTTGCGGGACTGCTCTCCGGCACTTTGTCCAGCCCAGGTGGCTGCGCAACTCGGCCTGCGGCCTCAAACATGCTCGCCATCCCCTTGCCAGAGGCAAGGGGCAAACCTGGGCCGGCCTGCGTGCCTGCGACGCCCACACAGGCGCCCCGCCAGCCACCGACTCGGCTTTTTTGCCCCGCTGGTGCCACGCCACGGTCGCGGGCTCGTGGCACGCCACCAGCGGGGCGCAAAGGGCTGGGGTGAAGCCCGACCGGCCGTCACCCCAGACCCCAGCCCCGCGCTCCCTTCCGTGACGCTCTGTTACGTCAACCTTGGGATGCTCAGTGTTTACCACCTTGACGCCACCGCAAGCGAACCCTAAAGTGCCCGCTGGTCTGGCATGGGGCCAGGCTTCATTCCCACAATCAGGAGATCGATCATGCAAGAACTCAACCACGCTCAGACGCAAGACGTCACCGGTGCTCTGCGCTTCAAGCGCATCACCACCCTCGCCATCGGTGAAGAAGGCGGCACCGTGACCACCCTGGCCCTGGGCGAAGAAGGCAATGTCTACACCACCCTGGCCATCGGTGAAGAAGGCGGCGGTCCGACCCCCTGCACCCCCATCAAGTCCACCAGCGCCCTCGGTTCCTTCTGATCCGGGCTGGCCCCCATGTTGCTGATCGCTGGCGGACAACTCGATGCCAACATGAGGGCCCTGGCCCAGGCCGCGCAGGTGATGTCGGTGCCCTGCATCGACCTGTGCGTGCCCCCCGCATCCAGCCCCTTGTTTCACTGGGACCTGGATGCACCCCCTGATGCATGCCCCTGGGGCGATGGCCCGCTGCCTCGTGGCGCCTTCATTCGGCAGGACGTCTTTGCCGCCATGGCCGACCCCCGCCCTGAAGTCTCGCAACGTGCCCTGGGCTGGTTCACCGCCGTGCAGGGCTGGCTGATGGCCCACCCGCAGGTGCGCACCTTCAATGCCGACATGGCCGCCGTGGCCTTCAACAAACCGGCGGCCCTGCTGCGTGCCCGCGCCGCTGGCCTGCGCACCCCACCCACCTGGGTCAGCAACGACACCGAACAGTTGCGCTCGCGCCTGGCCTCTCCTAGCATCGCCAAGCCCGTGGCCGGGGGCGGCCTGTGCCAGACCCTGTCCGAGGCCCTGGTCGGCGTCACACAGGCCGGCTCGGCCATGCCCGCCCTCATCCAGCCTTGCCTGGTCGCCCCGGAGCTGCGCGTCTTTGTGATCGGTGAGCGCACCCTGGCCTTTGAGGTCAGCAGCCCCTCGCTGGACTACCGCGAGCACCAGGATGCCGAGGTCACGCCTTGCGAGGTGCCACCCGAGGCGGCCGCCCTGCGCCGGCTCATGCAGGACCTGCGCATGGACTTTGGCGCGGCCGACTTCAAGACCGACCCGCACACAGGGGCTCTGGTCTTTCTGGAGCTCAACACCTCGCCCATGTTTGTCCACTTTGACCAGGTCAGCCAGGGGCGCCTCACCCAGGCCATGGTCCATCACCTCATGGGATGACGCTTGCGGCCCCCTTGCTTGCGGGGGCTTCTTGCGCGCAAACCCCTGGGCCTGGCGGGTGGGGGATTCTGGATACTCCTCGTTGTCTTCAGAGGATCCATTCATGAGCCCCAGGGCCACTTCCGCAGAGCCCCCCGACTCTGCAGCCCAGCGCACCGCCATCGACCATCAGGTCGACGCAGATCGACTGCGCATCTTGCTGGAGCACATCCCTGCGGCCTTGGCTGGCTCGGCGCTGCTGTCCCTGGGCGCTGCCTGGTTCATGGCCCAAATGGTCTCGCCCACGGTCGCCCTGATCTGGCTGGGGGGCAAGACACTGGCCGTGTTGCCCAGGTGCCTGCAGCTCCTCCAGGCGCGTGGTCGGCCCTACAAGACCAGTGAGGAGGTGCACGCCGTGTTCCGCCGGATGCGCTGGCTGGTGGCCCTGGATGGCCTGGTGTGGGGCATGCTGGCCTGGGCCGTGGTGCCTCTCATGAATCTCAACGCGGCGGTGGTGGCCTTGAGCTGCCTGCTGGGCCTGGCGTCGGTGGCTGCCTACTCCCTGGCGGTGGACTTTCGGACCATGGCCTGGTTCATCGTGCCCATCCTGGCGCCCAATGTGGTGTTTTGCGCCACCCGACCTGACCTCATGGGCCAGTTCGGCGCGATGGCCCTCACGGCCTTTCTGGGCGCCTTGATTTTTCAGGGCCAACGACTGCAGGGTCGCATGCGCGAGCTGTTGCAGCTTCGCTTTGTGAACGAGCGCATCGCCCAGGAGCGTGAGGTGGCCCTGGCGGAGTCCTTCGGTCATGCCGAAGCGCGCAGCCGCTTCCTGGCCACCGTCAGCCACGAGATGCGAACCCCCCTTCACGGCATGCTGGGCCTGGCCCGACTGCTTCAGCGTGACCGTCCCCGCCCCGAACAAGCGCACCAGCTGAGCCTGATCGAGCGTTCGGGCGAGCACCTGCTGCTCGTCATCAATGACGTGCTGGATTTTTCCAAGATCGAAGCCGGTCGCATGGAGATCCAGCACCGGCCGTTTGACCTGACCCAGGAGCTGCAGGAGGCCACCAGCGTCTTCCAGGTGCTGGCTCACCGCAAGAAGCTGACCCTCACGCTGACCTTGGCCTGGGACGGCCCCTGCCCCGTGATCGGTGACGCAGGGCGACTGCGCCAGGTGCTCCACAACCTGCTGGGCAACGCCGTCAAGTTCACCGAGCACGGCAGTGTCCACCTGCTGGCGCAGCGCCTGCCGGACAGCGACGATTTCGAGCTCATCGTGCGGGACTCTGGCCCCGGCATCCCGCTGGAGGACCAGGTCCGGATCTTCGAAGCCTTCACCCAGGTGCAGTCGTCTCTGAACCGTCGCCACGAGGGCACCGGCCTGGGGCTGTCCATTGCCCGCCAGTTGTGCCAGGCCATGGGGGGTGACCTCACCTGTGACAGCACGCCCGGCCGGGGCGCGGTGTTCAGGGCCCGTGTGCGCTGCCCGAGGGCCGAAGAGGCATCGGTGCCGTCATCGGCCGAACCGGCCCCTTACGTGAACTCGGCCTGGTTGACCGAAGGTGCCCGTGTGCTGCTGGTCGAGGACAACCCCGTCAATGTGCTGGTGGCCGAGGCCATGCTGCGTAACCTCGGTTACGAGGTGTTCACCGTGACGGACGGTCGGCAGGCCGTGGCCTGGTTGGAAAACGATCAGTGCGATGTGGTGCTGATGGACTGCGCCATGCCGGTGATGGATGGCTTTGAGGCCACCCGCCAGATCCGCCAGCGAGAGGGCCAGACGGGCCGCACCCGCGTGCCCATCGTGGCCTTGACGGCCAACGTCCTGTCGGACGAGCGCTCCTTGTGCCTGGAGGTCGGCATGGACGACCACCTGGCCAAGCCCTTCGAGTCCGATGACCTTCGGCGTGTGGTGCAGCATTGCATGACCAACGCACCGTTGTTGCGTGTTCTCTGACGCGGCCCCCTCATTCGCAGGGCGGAGTGGTGCACCGCGAGGTGAGCCGCTGCGTTAAAGCACCACAATAGCGCCGCAACCCCGTGCGGGACCCCTGTCCGATAGCGGACGAACGAGGAGACAACAATGAGCATGAAAAAAGCCCTGGCCGTGCTGGCCCTGTCCGTGGTCGCCCTGCCAATGGCACAGGCCGCCAAACCCAAGTTCTGCATCTATGACCCGCTGGGGACCGCTGGCGAAGGCTACCGCGCCGCCAAGGATTACGTGGTCGCCATGCAGAAGGTGGGCTTTGACATCGACATCAAGTCCTACCTGGACGAGCGTGTGGCCGTGGAAGACTTCCGCACCGGCCAGTGCGATGGCGTGATGGCCACGGCGCTGCGCACCCGCCCCTTCAACCCGATGGCCGCCTCCATGGACACCGTCGGCGCCGCCACCATCGTGCGCAAGGGCAAGATCGACTTTGACGGCAGCATGGAAGTGGTCCGCCGCTTCATCCAGACCCTGAGCTCGCCCAAGGCGGCCCCGATCATGCGCGAAGGCAACTACGAAGTCGTCGGCATCATCCCCCTGGGCGCGGTCTACCCCTTCGTGAACGACCGGGCCATCGACACCCTGGAGAAAGCCGCCGGCAAGCGCGTGGCCGCCTTTGACTACGACAAGGCCCAGGCCCTGCTGATCCAGCGCGTGGGCGCCCGCCCCGTGTCGGTGGATGTGACCAACTTCAGCGCCATGTTCAACAACAACAACGTGGACGTGATCATGGCTCCGGCCATCGTCTACAAGCCCCTGGAGCTGTACAAGGGCATCGGCACCAAGGGCGGTGTGGGTCGCTTCCCGCTGACCATCATCACCTACCAGATGGTCATTCGCGCCGACCGCTTCCCGGCCACCTATGGCCAGAAGTCGCGCGACTATGTGTTCGACAACTTCGACACCGTGCTTGAAGTGGTCAAGCGCGCCGACAAGGACATCCCCGCGAAGCTGTGGATCGACCCCACGCCAGCCGACAACGAACGCTACGTGACCATCATGCGCGAAGGCCGCATCGAGATGGCTGAAAAAGGCCTGTACGACAAGAAGGGCCTCAAGCTGATCAAGAAGATTCGCTGCAGCGTCTACCCCGAGGCCTCCGATTGCACCCAGCCCACCGAAACCTGGTGACGTCTGCTCGCCCATGAAAAACGCCCGCAACTGCGGGCGTTTTCACTGGTCGGCCCGAAAGGGCCGGATCGATCGATCAGCCCAGAGCCTTCAGGTCGGTGTCGACCAGGGCCAGCAGGTCGTCGGTGATCAGGCCACCGGAGAACTTGGCCACCATCGACAGGGCAAAGCCCTTGCCCATGGCGATCTGGGGGTGCGTGGAGATGCCTGGCAGGTGCTTTTCCAGGATGGCCTTGGTGGTTTCGTTGTCCAGCAGGTCGCCCAATTTGGATTCGATCGAGAAGCTCATGGTGGTCTCACAAAAAGGAGTGAATCAGAGGGGCACAAGCATAACTCGCTTCAAACGGTCGTTGGAATACCCCCTCGCGCTTTCCCGCCCACGCAGGCAGGTGGTGTGCCCGGAAGTCCGGACGATGCCTTGCACGTTTTTGGGCGCGTCGCTGCACAAAAACCAACAAAAAATTGTGCTATGCCTCGGCACTTATCCCCAGACGGCGGGGAGCGAGCAACGCAAAGCACCGCTTGTCAAGGCCCCCCGTTTCCCCACGTGTGTACGTGCCAAGTGATTGATTTGCATAAGGTTTTTTGCCATCCGCATGGTGCGGGGCTTCAGGGGAATCCCTAGGGCCTGCGGCCTGTTGCGGATTCACCCAGGGGATTTCCACAAAGTTATCCACAGGGCTGGCGCACGAGCCGGCCTCGTCAAATCAAGCACTTAGCGAGCATTGTGTGCGTGCTGCTTTGACGTCCGCGCCCAAGTCGGGCCATCGGGCCTGAGAGGGGCTGTCGCACTCATGGAACAATGTCGGCGAGTGGCACCGAGCGGATCTGCCCGTTTTGCCGCCTGACAAAACGTGTCCGATGCAGGATGACAAGGGTAAACCCGCATTTTTTGCGATGCAGCATTCGGTTATCCCCATTTTGGGACAGGGGTGTGCACAGATCCGGGGCGTGGGGCCTGGTCTGTGAATAGTCGGCAAGGAAATCGCTAAGTGCTTGATTCATATGGTGCGAACGACCGTGCTGAAATCTGAGGCAAAACAAGTCAAACGACCGTCTGACAAGCATTTAGCGCGGGTTTGCAACTGTTTCCCACAAAGTTATCCACAGTCCCCGTGGATAAGGGGGAAAGCCTCCAGGATCAAGCACTTGGCGCGGTTTTTTCATTGATTTGTCAGAATTTCGGAGACATTGCTTGCCCCTTGCTGCCCCACCTTCTGCCCCTGTTGAGGGCGCTCCGGCTTCCGGCCTGACGCCCGGCGTGCGCCTGTCGGTGCTGGTGGAGGCACCGCAGCACAGTGGCCTGCTGGGGCCGCTGGATTACCGGGCCGATCGCGCCTGGCCGCCGGGCACGCTGGTGCGGGTGCCGCTGGGGCGGCGCACGGTCACCGGCCTGGTGTGGGCCGCTGAGGGCGATGAGCGCTGGACGCTGGAGCAGCTCAAGGACGTGGTCGAGGTGCTGCCCGACCTGCCCCCTTTGCCGGAGCCCTGGCTCAAGCTGATCAAGTTCGCGGCCGGTTATTACCAGCGCAGCCTGGGCGAGATGGCCATGATGGTCCTGCCGCCTGAGTTGCGTCAGCTCGATGCCGTGCAGTGGGCCCGTCGGGTCAAGCGCCTGCAGAAATCCCTGAGGGACGACGCCAAGGCCGCCGCCAGCCAGCCGGAGGTCCACTGGCCCGAGCCCACGCCGGAGCAGGCGCTGGTGCTGCAGGCCCTGGCGCAGGCCACGCCGGCACAGCCCCCGGTCTCGCTGCTGTGGGGCAGCACCGGCAGCGGCAAGACCGAGGTCTACCTGCTGCAGGCCCAGGCCGCGCTGGCCCAGGGCCGCCAGGTGCTGATCATGGTGCCCGAGATCAACCTGACACCCCAGCTGGAGGCTCGCGTGGCCGAGCGCTTTGCCGGCCGGGTCATCGTCTCCCTGCACAGCGGGCTGACCCCGGCTCAGCGCCTGCGCAACTGGGTGCTGGCCCACCTGGGGCTGGCCGACATCGTGCTGGGCACCCGCCTGGCGGTCTTCACGCCGCTGCCACGCCTGGGCCTGATCGTGGTCGACGAGGAGCACGACCCCTCCTACAAGCAGCAGGACGGTGCCCGTTACTCGGCCCGCGATCTGGCGGTGTACCGGGGCCACCTGGAGCGGGTGCCCGTGATCCTGGGCTCGGCCACCCCCAGCCTGGAGACCTGGCACAACGCCATGCCCGTGGCCGAGGGCGGCGCGGGCCGTTACCGGCGCCTGACCATGCCCTCACGCGTGGGGCTGGGCCTGATGCCGCAGGTGCGCGTGCTGGACCTGAGCCAGCAGCCCAAACCGGCGCCGGGGCATGAGGCCCCCGCCCTGGCCCGCCCCCTGCTCGATGCCATTGCCGAGCGCACGGAGCGGGGCGAGCAAAGCCTCATCCTCCTCAACCGCCGCGGTTATGCACCCGTGCTTCAGTGCAGTGACTGCGGCTGGAAAAGCGAGTGCCCGCACTGCAGCGCCTGGCGCGTGTTCCACAAGGTCGACCGCACCTTGCGCTGCCACCATTGCGGCTTCGCGGAGCGGGTGCCACGCGCTTGCCCGGACTGCGGCAACCAGGACATCCACCCCGTGGGGCGGGGCACCGAGCGCCTGGAGGAGCAACTGGCCGAGGCCCTGCCCGGCGCCCGTGTGGGCCGCATCGATGCCGACGTGACCCGCCTGAAGGGCGCGCTCGAAGAAAAGCTGGCCAGCGTGCACGCCGGTGAGGTGGACGTGCTGGTGGGCACGCAGATGGTGGCCAAGGGGCATGACTTTCGGCGCATCACGCTGGTGGCCGCGGTCAACCCCGATGCCGCCTTGTTTGCCAGCGACTTCCGGGCGGCCGAGCGGCAGTTTGCCCTGTTGCTGCAGGCCGCTGGCCGGGCCGGGCGTGATGCGGGTGTCTCCGGTCACAGCGAGATGTGGGTGCAGACCTACCACCCTGCCCATGCGCTGTACTCGGCCCTGCGCACGTATGACTACGAATCCTTTGCGGCCCAGCAGCTCAAGGAGCGCCAGGCCGCCGGCCTGCCCCCCTATGCCCACCTGGCCATGTTGCGTGCCGAGGGCAAGACCCAGCAGGCCGCGCAGGACTTCCTCAGCCAGGCCGCCCTGGCCGTGGAAGGCCATGCCCTGGAACTCGGTGGCATCCTGCTCTACCCACCGGTGCCCACGGCCGTGCAGCGGGTGGCCAACATCGAGCGCGCCCAGATGCTGATCGAGTCGGACAACCGGGCGGGTCTGCTGCGCCTGCTGTCAGCGGCCACCGAGACGTGGCTGTCGCTGGCGCAAAAAAACCGCCCGAACGGACTGATCCGTTGGGCGGTGGATGTGGACCCCCTTGCGATCTGAGGGTCGCGGTCCGCGCGGCAGGCCTCAGCCCAGCAGGGCTTCGAGGCCTTCGCACAACTCGGGCAGCGGGGGCAGGTCCTGCAGGAACTTCGTGGCCGGCAGGCCCAGGACCTGGCAGACGCCATCGGGCACGGTCACGGCCATCTCCTCGCCCGTCAGTTCATTGTGTTCGGCACGGGCACGCCAGGCCGCCAGGTGGATGATCGCAGCGATCTTGTCCACGGGGTTGTGGCTCAGGGGCTCGGGGAACTGGGCAATGGCCTGGATGAAGGCGGGCGGAAAGCGCCACTGACGTGCCAGTTCGGCCCCCACGGTGGCAAAGTTGTAGCCAAACGAGGACGTTTCCATGTCGAAACGACGGGGGTCCAGGGGGCCGCCCATCTTGTCCAGGTGCAGCATCTGCTCGGGCATGCCGGCGTGCATCACCAACTGGCCGATGGCGTGCATCAGGCCGACCGTGAAGGCCTGGTCGATGTTCTGGCCCGTGGTCTTGGCCAGCCAGCGCGAAATGGCGGCCGTGTGCAGGCTGTAGCGCCAGAACTTGCTGAGGTCCAGGCCCGGCATGGACTTGAAGCCACTGGTCAGGCCGGAGCTGATGACCAGGGTGCGAACGGTCACGAAGCCCAGCATCATCAGGGCGTCGTCCACCGAGCCCACGGTGCGGGACGCGTGGTAGTACGCCGAGTTGGCCAGGCGAAGCAATCGCGCTGACAAAACGGGATCTGCCGCGATCTTCTTGGCGATGTCGTCGATCGACACGTCATCGTTGTTGAAGCTGTCGATCAGCTCATGAACGATCTTGGGCACCGCCGGCAGGGCCTGCGGCTGTTTGAACAGGGCTTCGAGCTGCATGAGTCAGCCTCCAAAAAAATGAACCGGAACCGTCACTTGAGCCTCCCGACAGGAACCCCGGTGGTGTTTGAGGTATCGACCTGTGAGGGCATGGACTTGAGCATCTCAGAGGACAAAGTTTTCAAGCCGTGGAAATGAGCCGGACCTTCGGCCTTGTTGTGAACTTTGTCGCAAAACAGCACCGTCGCCTCCCCACGGGCGGGGCAAGATGCCACTCAGGAGGTTTGCCTGCCATGCATGAACACCCGGAACGTCACACCCGCCGTCAGGCCTTGAGCCGGGCCGCGCTGCTGCTGGTCGCCCCGATGGCGCCGGCCTGGGCGCAGCCGGCCCTGTCCTCCAACGCCCGCCTGCCCCAGCGCAACCTCAAGGTGGCCTGGCGCCTGGTGTCGTCGGCCACCAGTGACCGGCAGGCCCAGGGCCTGCGCGAGGGCGAACTGACGGTGGACACCCAGCGGGGCCTGCGGGGCCGCTTCAGCACCGAGTGGTCCAGCGAGCAGGCCAGCAGCGGGCGTGACGGGCAGATGCAGGTGCTGGTGCTCAATGGCATGCAGGCCCGGCTGCGCCTGTCCGAGCTCACGCCGGTCACGACCTGGCAATGGCTGGTGGGCCACCGCGGGCCGCGCGATGTGCAGGCCCTGGGGGAGACCACCTGGGTCGAGTCTGGCCAGGGGCTGAGGGTGCGCCCCTCCTGGCCGGGCGGGCAGGCCCTGGTCACCTTGACCTTCGAGACTGACAGCGACACGGCCGTGGACGACCAGCGCGTGGAGACCGAGACCACCGTGATGGCGCCCCTGGGCCAATGGGTGGCGGTGGCCCGCACGGCCGTGGACCAGACCCGGCATCAGCGCGGTGTGTGGTCCACCACCGAGGTGGCGCAATCGGGCAAAACCGTCCTGGAGGTTCAGGTCAGCTTGCCCTGACAATGGGCCGTTGACCCGATGATTTGTCCCTGTCGTACCAAGGAAGACATGCCATGAGCCAGGCTTTCAATGCCCTCAATGACGCCACCCGCGCGCTGCTGACCAACATCAAGCGTGCCGGGTTCCCGCCGCTGCACCAGCAAGGGGTGCAGATGGCCCGCCAGTCCTACCGCATGGGTGTGGGTGCCAGCGAGGTGCGCCGGGCCGAGTTGCCCCGTGTGGAAGACATCGCCATCCCGGGCCGGGGCGGCCACACCATCCCCGCCCGCCTGTGGGCCCCGACCGATGCACCAGGCCTGCCTGTGATGCTGTACCTGCACGGCGGAGGCTTTGTCATTGGCGGCATCGACACCTGCGAGGCCATGTGCCGCTCTTTGGCGGCCCAGAGTGGCGTGGCGGTCATGGCCATCGACTACCGCCTGGCGCCCGAGCACAAGTTCCCCGCCGCCCTGGACGACACCTGGGACGCCATCGAGTGGCTGCGCCGTGAAGGCGTGGCCCATGGCCTGGACCCCCAGCGCCTGGCCGTGGGGGGCGACAGCGCCGGTGGCACCCTGGCAGCCAGCGTGGCCCTGATGTGCCGGGATGCGGGCGTGCCGCTGCGCCTGCAGGCCTTGTTCTACCCCTCGGTGCAGGTCTCGCTGCACACCGACTCGTTCAAGGCGTTCTCCGAGGGCCTGATGCTCGATGCCGAACTGATGGCCTGGTTCGACGCCCAGTACAAGGTGCCCGGCCAGGCGCTGGACTGGCGCCGCGAGCCCCTCAAGGCTGCCAGCCACGAAGGCCTGGCCCCCGCCTGGATCGGCCTGGCCGAATGTGACCCCCTGGCCGACGACGGGCGCCTGTATGCCAAGGCCCTGCACAAGGCCGGTGTGGAAGCCCACGTCATGACCTATGAGGGCACGGTGCACGACTTCATCAACATGGGGCGTTTTTTGCCTCAGGCCGTGCAGGCCCATGCCGACCTGGCCAAGGCGCTGCAGCACGCCATGGCTTGATGACGGGCGGATGACGGCGCGGCGGGATCCAAGTCGGTAACGTTCTGTTGCACATGCGCCGTGGCATGTGTCTTGCAAGTTCGCGGTCACCATGACTGTCGCTATTTCACCTGGCCCCCTGTTGCGCGAAGAGGCCCTTCGTCTGGACCGCCTGGGCCTGTGGGGCGTGCTGGAGGGGCAGGTGCAAGAGTTCACCGATCACGCCTCGATTCAGTGCAGCTTGTCCATGGACATCGCGCCGGGCCTGCAGTCACCGCCCAGCGACATGTCGGCCGCGGTGTACGGCATCTTCACGGAGTTGCTGCGCAATGTGGCCCACCACGCGCAGGCCACCGAGGTGGAGATCCGGGTCAGCGCGCACGCCAGCGATGTCACCGTGGTCGTCAAGGACAACGGGCGTGGGGCGCCGCTCAGCCTCTTTGATGGCCGGGACGCCCATGGGGTCAGGGGCATGCGAGAGCAGGCCAGCCAGTTCGGCGGCTGGTTGCACATCGACAGTCAGATGAACCAGGGCACCATGGCCATCCTGACCATGCCCATGTATCAGCGGCGCCAGGCCTTCTCCACCTCCACCGCGCAGTAGACCGTGGCGGCACAGCCCACGCAGAGCCACCACTCCAGGGCGCTCAGCGGCACGGTGTGGAACCACTCTCGCAGCGCGGGCACCTGGACCGTGGCCACCTGCAACAGCACCGAGACGGCCACGGCCACCCACAAGGGCCGGTTGCTGCCCCACCCCAGGCGCCACAGCGGCACGCTCTCGGAGCGGATGGCCAGCAGGTGGGCCATTTGCGAGAGCGTCAGCACCATGAAGACCAGCGTCTGCCCGGTGGCGCGGCCGGTGCTCTGAGCCCAGGCCTGAACCCCCAGGCACAGGCCTGCGATCAGCAGCCCCACCCACAGGGTGTGCTGCCACAGGCCGTGGGCAAAGATGCTTTCCTGCGGTGCGCGAGGGGGGCGTTTCATCACCCCCGGTTCGGCGGGCTCGGCGGCCAGGGCCAAGCCGGGCAGGCCATCGGTCACCAGGTTCACCCACAGGATGTGGATGGGCAGCAGCGGCAGGGGCAGGCCCACCAGCGGGGCCAGGAACAGCACCCAGACCTCGCCCGAGTTGCCCGTCATCGCATAGCGAATGAACTTGCGGATGTTGTCGAAGATCCGGCGGCCTTCGCGCACCGCGCCCACAATGGTCGCAAAGTTGTCATCCAGCAGCACCAGGCTGGCCGCCTCGCGGGCCACATCGGTGCCCCCGCGCCCCATGGCCACGCCGATGTCGGCGGCTTTCAGGGCGGGCGCGTCGTTCACGCCATCGCCAGTCATGGCCACAAAGTGCCCTTGCGACTGCAGGGCCTGCACGACGCGGATCTTCTGGGCCGGGTCCATGCGGGCGTACACCGACACGTGCACGACCCGTTCGGCCAGCGCGGCGTCGTCCAGCTGGGCCAGGGCGCTGCCGGTG
>DAORJC010000017.1:0-30260 GCA_035438885.1 Aquabacterium sp.
CGGACGGCCCGCCCTGACGCCCCACCCTCAGGCCCCCTGTGTGGACGTGCACCTGCTACAGCGCTATCCGATCGACCGGCTCACGGACGCGCGGGGCCAGGTGATGCCCGCGAGCGACACCGCCCGCCCCTTGCCCCGTGGCCCTTACCGACTCCAGTTGCGCAACGGCAACTCGGTCGACATCGTCAGCGATCAGGACCTGAGCTGGCAGCAAACCCCCGATGGCCACCCGCGCTTGCGCGCCCGCCTGACGCTGGACGAGTACGTGGCCCGCGTGGTGGACCGAGAAGGCTCGGCCCAATCCATCGCGGCCGCGCGGGCCCTGGCCCTGGCCGCGCGCACCTACGTGCTCAACCTGGGCCAGCCCCAAGGTGGCTGCCTGCAGATCGACGACAGCAGCCACCGCCAGCGCGTGGCGCCTCGGCCCGCCAGCTTGGCGGCCCGACAGGCCAGCCAGGACACCGCCGACCTGGTCTTGCTGGGCAGCATCGGGCAGTACCACCATGACCAGGCCCGCCCCGGCGTGATGGCCTGGACCCAGGCCGTGGCCCAAGCCCAGGCGGGCTGGGGCTTTGACGCCATCGTGCGGCAGGCCTACCCCCGCGCCAGCGTGGCCAGCCTGACCGGACACCAGGGCCGCCAGTGCGAACCCCTGCCGCTGGCCCAGGCCTGGCTGGACCGACAGGCCTCCCGCTGGCGCCCACACCTGCAAGGCCTGGCCGGCTACACGCCTCCCGGTCAAACCCAGGTCTGCCGACTGGCCATGGGCCTGCCGCATGCGCAGCAAGGCAGCCGACGGCTCTATGTGCGTGGCGCCCAAAGCCTGGACGAGCGCCTGACCCTGGCGCATGAATACCTTCACCTGGCCTTTGCGGGCCACCCGCGCGGTCAGCAGGAAGCCTTCGTCGAAGGCATGGCCCGCCAGTTGCTGGGAGTGGATTGATGTCGATGTTTCTGAAAAAAACCTGGGTGGGTGTTGCCCTCTTGCTGACGCTGATCAGCGCCATCGGGCCGGGCCCGGTGCACGCGCAGGTCCAGCTGTCGCACCCCACCGGTGGCTGGCGAGCCAGCGCCAGCTCGGGCGCGTTCATGCAGGACGTGAACTACCCGGCCTCGCGCGTGAACCTGCGCGAGGGCGCCTCGGTCAGCGCCCAGATCAGCGGCCACATCCAGCAAGCTCGCAAGCCCGGGCAGGCCGGCGCCCCGGCCCAACTGGTCGTCAACGGCGTGCCCATGCCGCTGGAGACGGACGAGTCCGGCCAGTTTGCCCGCCCCTACGCCTTTGGTGCGGGCAGCAACAGCGTGCAGGTGCGCAGTGCCGATGGCCAGCACAGTCGGCGCGTGCAGTTCATCGACCAGGGCCATGCCAGCCGGGCCCGCTTGCGCGTGGTGCTGAACTGGGATTCGGCCGGCACCGACATGGACCTGCATGTCATCAGCCCCTCGGGGCAGCACTGCTTTTACGCCAACCGTGTCATCGGTGGGGGCGGCGCCCTGGACGTGGACGTGACCACCGGCTACGGCCCCGAAATCTTTGCCGCCACCAACCCCGAACGCGGCACCTGGCAGGTCTACGTGAACTACTTTGGCGGGGGCGATGGCGCCAGCCTGACCACCGCCCAGGTCTCCATCATCACCGCCGAAGGCACCCCGCAAGAGACCCAGCGCGTGCAACGCATCCCCCTGCGCGCCACCGGCGACCTGCAGCAGGTGCTGAGCTTTGCGGTGCGTTGACCCACCGGCCCTGACCATGACCATCAAGCCGCCCTCAACCGTCGTACGCCTGAGCCTGCTGCTGGGCCTGATCGGCAGCTCACCCCTGCAGGCGGCCGACGTGCAATTGCAGACCCCGCGTGGCGGCTGGAGCGTCGAAGGCGTGGTCGACGACAGCCAGCAAGAGGCCCAGGCCTACCCCTACAACCTGATCGACCGCGGGTCGCAGAAGCACCGCACCCTGATCAAGGGCCAACTCACCCAGTTGAAGCAAGCCATCGCGGCTGCCAACGCGGCGTCAGCCTCCTCATCCACCCCCGCCAGCGGCGAGGCCGTCAAAGGCCGCCGCGTGCCCTACCAACTGGTCGTCAACGGCAACCCCATGCCGCTGTACACCGGCCCTGACGGACGCTTCGTGCGGCCCTACGCGTTTGGCGAGGGCTCCAACTCGATCGAGGTCAAAGGCCCGGCTGGCAGCACCGGCAAGCGCGTGCAGTTCCATGCCCGCAACGGCCGCACCAATGCCGCCATGCGCGCCATCCTGAGCTGGGACGACAACCAGGCCGAGGTGGACCTGCACGTGGTCACCCCCGACGGGCAGCACGCGTTCTGGGCCTCCCCGGTGCTGCAAGGCGGTGGCGGGCTGGATGTGGACAGCGTCGATGGAGCTGGTCCCGAGATGTTCTCCATCACGGCGGTGCGGCCGGGGGCTTACCACTTCTATGTGAACTACTGGGGCAACTTCGGCAACAGCGGCTATCACTTTGACGAGAGCACGCGCCTCAAACCCATCATCACGGTGCGCATGACCCTGGTCACCCACGAGAACACCGCGCGCGAAAAACGCGAGAGCTTCATCGTGCCCTTGCGCAACATTGGCGACCTCACCGCGGTGCACAGCCTGGTGTGGCGATAGACCCTTGAAGGGTGAAGTTCAACGCCCCAGCGACGCCCACAGATCGTCAAACGCCTGCGCAAACTGTCGGACCAGCCCGGGCTCGTTGGTCACGACCAGGTTCTCCTCGTTGACCTGGCAGGCGCTGCGCGTCCAGTTGTAGCTGCCATTGAGCAGCCAGGTGCCATCGACGATGGCGAACTTGTGGTGCATGTGGGCCGCGGTTCGGTCCACCCGCACCGGCACGCCCCCACGATCGATCTGGTCGATGTCGCTGCCCGAATCGGATGCCTTGTCGTTGTCGGTGATCACACGCACCACCACCCCTCGCCGATGGGCGGCCAGGATCTCCTGGGTGATGCGGTCATCGGAGATGGTGAACACGCACAGGTCGGCCTGAGCGCGCGCCGCCCGCAATTGCTGCACGATGGCGCGCAGGCAATCCTCCCCTGGGCTGAAGTGGGCCTGGGCCCGCACCACCCCCGTGGCCATGCGACCGCTGTCGATCGCACGGGTCACCCCTTCCAGCCATTTGAGCAGGACCAGGGGATCGCCACCGGCGGGCCCGGCAGACAAACGGGCACGCACCAGCTCGAAGGCGCGATTGCGCAGTTGCCGCAGCCCTTCTTCGGGCGGCGACATTTCGCGCAGGGCGTGGGTCAGGTCGCGTCGCTCCTGATCGCTCAGGCGCAAGTCGTCCAGCGTGGCCGCCAACTGGTCCAGCAACTGGGCCAGGGCCTGAGCAGGTGAAAGCAGGATGTCCATGGGTTCAGCGGCCGGTCGGCCCTCGCTTGATGTTTTCCAGTTGCTCGGCCACGCGCTCGACTTCCTTGCGGATGGACTGGTCCAGGTCCAGGCGACGCTCGGTCGCCCCCACCAGCGGCATGATCAGCTTGCGGTAGGTCACGGCCATCTCCAGCACGGCCTCCGCCAGACGCACCGCTTCAGAAGGCGCCTTGTCCGCCGACACCGGCTTGAGCTGGTCCACCGCGCGGGCCACATCCAGCAAGCTGGCCGCGATGCGGGTGCTGCCGTCGGTGTCATCACCGCCCAGCTTGCGGCGACGGATGAACTCGCCCGTGATGTCCTGCCAGCGTTGCCGCTCTTCGTCGGTGGGGCGACCCAGCATGTGCGCCAGCTTCAGGAGGTTCTCTTCAGCGCCGGTGGTCAGGGTCTGGGCCTCGCCTCGGTAGTGGTCGCGCAGCAGCGTGTCGATCTCCTCGTCCCGCATCTGGGGCGTGACCTTGCCCGCCAGCTTGGTCATGTTGCGATAGCTGCCCTGCAGTTTGAAAGGCGGCTCGGTGCGATAGGCCTCTTGCTGCGCGGCCGATTCGATGTACCCCAGGTTGACCTGGAGCAGCAGGTCCCGGACCTTGAACAGGCGTTGCATCAAGGCCGTCAACTCGTCCAGCTCCAGCGCGCTGTAAGCGTGAGAGAACGCGCTGGCGGCCACCTCTTCGCCCGCCGCCAGGCGGGCCAGCAGGTGCACATCCTTGGGGTCGCGCGAGGACAAGGGCATCAGCACCGGGTTGGCGGTCAGGCTGTTTTCAATGTAGGACAGTGAGAACAAGGCCTCACGGCCGGACAGCACGTCACCCAGGTTGTAGATGTCGGCCCGGTTGGCCAGCATGTCGGGGATCTTGAAGACATCACCCGATTCGGTGTACGGGTTGCCGGCCATCGCGATGGCAAAGCGCTTGCCCCGGAAATCGAACGTGCGGGGCTCGCCATTCCACACCCCCTCGATGCGGCGGGTCGCGTCGGCCAGGCCAATGAACTTCTGCAGGAACTCGGGGTGGGTGTGCTGGATGTCGTCCAGGTAGAGCACCACGTTGTTGCCCATGGCCAGGCCCAGGTTGAGCTTCTCCAGCTCCTGGCGGGCCGCGCTGTTGGGCGCCGTGCTCGGGTCCAGCGAGGTCACGCTGTGCCCCAGGGCCGGACAGTTGATGCGCACAAAGATCAGGCCCAGGCGGTCGGCCACGTACTCCATCAGCGTGGTCTTGCCGTAACCAGGCGGCGAGATCAGCAGCAGCATGCCCATGCGGTCGCTGCGCCCGCCCTCACCGGCCGCGCCAATCTGCTTGGCCAGGTTGTCGCCGATGATGGGCAGGTAGACCTCATCGATCAGGCGGTTGCGCACAAAGGATGAGAGCGGCTTGGTCTGGAACTGCGACAGCTTGAGGCGTTGACGCTCCTGCGCCAACAGCACGTGGCGGCGCTTCTGCAGGGCCTCAAAGGCGGGCACCACGTGATCGGTGTGGTGGGCCAGGCGAGCCCAGAAGTCGTTGAGGTTCAGGCTCAACTGCCCGTCGACGACGCGGGGGTGATCCGCCCGCAACCCCGTGACCACCGCATCGAGCGTGGCGTTCTGGCGCAGGCGCGGCAGGGAAACGGCCAGTTGGCTGGCGGCATCGTCGACCCAGTCTCTCGGGGACGCGCCCGGGGATTCGCCCTGGCTGTCGGCCCAGGCACGGGTCCAGTCACGGCACAGGCGCCAGCGTTCGGCTGGTGTCGCGGCGGCCAGGTCGCGCTGGCACTCGGCCCAACGACCATGTCGCTCCAGTTCACGCACCAGCCCCTGGGCCAGGTCCTCACCCGCCGCGGCGATGACCCAGGCCTCGGTCCCACGCTCGGCCATGAGTTGCTGGGCCAGGTAGGCCGCCGCTTGTGCGGCCGTCGTTTGCTGTCGGGCCTCGTCGGCGTCGGCCAACAGGTCTGGCACCCAACGGGTCATGAACGCGGTCACCTGAAGGGCCAGGTCACGGGTCCATTGCGACAGGGCCTGCCCCTGACCCAGCAACTGACGCATCTGCCAGGCGGCACGCAGGCGACGCAACACGGCCTCTCTGGCCTCCGGGCTTTCGCCGTGTTGCCAGTACAGCAAGGCCAGCGCGCGCTCGGTCGGGCCCCAGGCCAACAGGCCGGCGCTCGCCTGCATGCTCACCACCTCGGTGGTGATGCGCAGGGCGTCTTCGTCATGCACACCCTTCTGGTAACCCTCCTGGTAGCGGGTGGCGGCCTCCTGGCGCAGGTGCTCCAGAACCTCGGGGTGCACAGGATTTTCGGTGACCAACTGGCACAGGGCCGGCCAGCTCAACTCAGCCTGCCCATCGAGCACACGGCGCAGCCACTGGCCGGCCAGGTACTCGGCGCGCGACAGCATCGGGGTCTCCGACACCAGCGACTGGCCCCAATGGGGCTTCAGGGCCAGCAGGCCCTCGTCGCGCACCGGCGCGATGTAATCGGTGCCTGTGATCTGGAAGGCGGGTGCCTCCCCGTGGGTCACCAAGGTCAGGTCGGTGGGCTGGCGATTGACCGTGAACGCATGGCGCCCCAGGCGCAAGGTCTGTCCATCGTCAGCCACCAGGTCACGCTGGTCACGGACGGCGCGCAGGGCCTGGTCACGGGCGGTCTTGATGCGCGTGGCAATGTCATCGGCCTGAACCGCAGCGCCCATCTGGCGCAGGTCTTCCACCAGCTTGCCCAGTTTGGCCAGCAAGGGATCGGCCGCAAAGTAGCTGTGCACCTCTGACAGGGCCTTGAGCTGGGCCACACGCCGAGGGATCCCATCGAGGATGCGGGTGGCCGCTTCGGCCATGGCCTGCGCCCGACGCTGGCGCGCATCGACCAGGCTCTGACGGCGGGCGGACAAGGCCTCATAGACGGCCTCCCGCTTGGTGGCGATGTCGCTCAGGAAGTCGTCCTGCTCGGCAAACCGGCCTTCCAGCTCCTCCAGTTGGGCCAACAGGCGGGTCAGGGCCTCGTCACATTTTTCAGGGGTGTCGGCAAACTCGAGTGCGTTCTCGACCGCCTGCCCAAAGAGCTTGAACTGGGCACCAAACTCGGCCTTGAGCTCGGTTGCGCCCAGGGATTTGCGTCGCACGCGCACGTCGGCACGCAGGCGGTTGATGTCCGCGTACAGCAAGGAGATGCGGTCCAGGATCGCGGTGCGGATCACGGCATCGCCACCCGGCAGGCTGCCCAGTTGTTCGGTCAGCAGGTCCAGACCGGCGGCCTGCTCGTCCAGCGTGTCCAACACACGGCCCAGGGCCGGTGAGGTGTGGGCCGCAGGCAATTGGGCGGTCAGTTGGTCCAGCAACTGGCGCTGCGCATCAAAGGCCTGGGGCTCTGCCAGAAACTGCAAGGCTCGCTCGCCCACGCGCTGCTGCTCGGCGACCAGGGCCTCGTCCATGGCCTCCACACGCGACAGGTCGATGTGGCGCAGCTCCCGCACCAGTTGCAGGCGTCCCCGGCGTTCACGCAGGCGCCCCAGCGCCTTGACAAAGTCATCGGATTTGCGCCACAAGGTGCTGGCGATGTCGGTCATCAAGGCGTGCTGCTCGGCCTCGGCCTGGGCCAGTGCCCGGGCGGTTTCCTT
This sequence comes from Aquabacterium sp., assembly GCA_035438885.1. Lineage (GTDB taxonomy): Bacteria > Pseudomonadota > Gammaproteobacteria > Burkholderiales > Burkholderiaceae_C > Aquabacterium. The sequence continues at coordinate 6,987 of DAORJC010000017.1, forward strand.
GCGGATGCCATCGACCTTCTCAAACTCGGCCAGGGTGCCTCGCGCACCCTCGGCAATGCCACGCAGCAGGCTGGCCAGGCCACCGGCCTGAGGGTCGTCCAACCAGAAATAGGCGTCCAGCACCCGGGAGCATTGACGGATCAGGTCGTCATAGGCCACCCGGGTGGGCAACTGCTCACGCACCGCTCGGGCAATGCCCATCAGGTCAGAGACGCCACGCACCAGTTCAGGGTTGCCGATCTTGCCCAGGAACCCCTTGACCGCTGGCTGTGCGCTGGCATGCTCCTCGCTGACAAAGGGGGTTTGCCACAGCTGCATGGGATGCACACGCGTGGGCTCACCGCGGTCGACCTGAAAGACCAGGACGCGCCCGTCCGGGAAGCGGGCATACCCGTTGGCCAGGATGGGTGTGCTCAGGGTCTTGTTGATGAGGTTGTACGTGAACAGGGCGTAGTGGCCCGAGCCCGGCTGATAGAAGACATAGAGCACGTCCTCGCCATTGGGCGACTTGACCATGCGCTTGAAGCGCAGCCCCGCCACCATGTCGGCCGGCAGGTCAAAGCGTTTGTTCTCGCCCGACTGCAGGTAGTAGCCACCAGGAAAGATGATGCCGTGGTCTTCGGGCAACTGCACGCAGGACCCGCCGATGGCATCGATGCGTTCGACCGCCTGGCTGCGCGGGTTGTAGACCAGGTAACGCGTGGTCTGTTCCCGATAGGGCCGCACGCGCAGCAGGATCAGCAGACCCAGCCTGGCGTAAGAGATCTCTGCGTCGGTCAGGGACTGGCTGCGGTCCTCCACCGGCTCGCTGTGAATGCCCAGGCCCGTTTCGGTGTTGTTCTCGACCTTGACCGTGAGGTCGCCGCCCACGGTCTCCACAAACACCGTGTCCAGCACGTTGACGTGAGGGTACTTGCCGCCCACGTGGTCGTCGCGCGTGGTCGGGGTCCACTCAAAATCGTGGCTGGGGGGCAGCGCCATGTCTCGCTCGCCCCGGTTGTCCAGGTAGCGCAGGGTGCCACCTGGCTCGATGTGCCAGCGAAACACGCGCAGGTCGGAGACTTGCTGGCCAATCTGAAAGGCCGCCAGCAGCTTGTCCTGCGTGACGCGCAGTTGCTGCAAGGTGGCCTGCTTGTAGTACGCGTAGAGCTCCCGAAAATCCGAAGCAAAGCGGCTGTCTTCCAGAAAGCTGCCAGCCAGCGGCACGGCTTCGAGCTCATCGGCGCCATCGTGCTCGGCCAGTCGGTACAGCGCGAACACATCGCCCACCGCCGTTTCCTTGCGCAGGCCGATGAAGACGTTGTAGCCAAAGAGCAGCAAGTCACCGATGCGCACGATGTCGCGGGCGACGCAGTTGTTGTCCGTGCGGGCGCGGGTGCGCAACACCAGGGCCTGGTCAGAGCGACCAAACTCGGCCAGCCGCGACTCGTTGAGTCCCTGGGTCTTTTGCTGCAGCTCGCCGGCCTGGTCCTCCAGCCGCTTTTTCAGGAGCTCGTAGCTGCCACTGTCGGCCACCAGGGCTTCGGTCGCATCGGGGGCCTGCGAGGCCGCGTCAAGGTTGTCTTGCATGGTCGGTGCTTGTGTCACCAGCCTGCGCGCAGCAGGGCCAGCAATTCATCGGGCTGCGCTTGCTCATCAAGCCAGGCACGGATTCGGGTCAGCTCGTCGATGCAGGCATCGCCATGGCGCTCACGCAGCACTGCCTCGCGTCTCGCCCGCAGGTCCTCTTGTCGCAACTGACGCTGCCAGCCGTCGGCCAGCACCTCGTCGAGTCGATGGGCCAGACCGCTGTGCGCCAGCGCCTCCCACTCACCCCGATCAAACCAGACCAACTGGCAATGCGCACAACGGTCGATGCGAAAGTCGGGCAGGTCGGTGCTCACCCTCAGCCGCTGCATGAGGCGGCTGCAGGTGGGGCAGGCTCGCGCGCCCGGCGAGTCCTCCACGGCCAAAAGGCCATGGATCGTCAGGTCCGGCAGGTCGACACTGAGGCCATCAGGGCGATCGCGCCAGCGTCGGTAGGTCTGCAGGCTCAGCACGGTGCCTTCGCAGGCCTCGCACTGGCGTGCTTCGAGTTGATCGGACAAGGTCCGCGGGCGCAAGGCGCCCTGCCCGGAGCACGGGCAACGCAGGGTGGAGCTCATGGGGCGTCCTGGTGGGTCAACGGGCCAGGCCTTGCAACAAGCTCTGCAGGGCGGTCTTTTGTTGCTCGTTGCCATCGCGGGCGACCTTGGCGATCAGAGCCGAGACACTCAGGTTCTGCAGTTCACCAGCGGAAGACCCCAAGGCCCCCACCAGGTCACGCACATCGCTGACCATGTCGCGCTCGCCGCTGAGGTGGTCCTTCAAGCCCACCTGCAGGGTGTTGCTCTTGCTGATCACGCCATCGATGCCCTTGCCCACCGACAAGGCCTTGACGAAGCTGTCGAAATAGTCGCCCTGACCACCCACGATGTCGATCCGGGCGTTGCCCAGCGCCGTGCCCAGCACGTCTGCCTGCTCCTTGGCGATGGCGGTCTGCGCGTCAATGCCCTTGAGGGTTTCGATGTGCGACTTCTCCAGGCGCATGCGGAACTCTTCGTGTGCACGGGTCTCTTCGCTCATGGCCTTCATGGCATCGAACTTATCGCGCAGGCCCTTGGCTTCTGCGTGGAACTTGGCCTCGACATTGGAGGCCTCGACCTCACCCGCCTTCTGGTTGGCCTCGGCATCGGCGGTGCGCACCCGCACCTGGGCCAGGCCCAGTAGCTCGTTGCCCTGCGCCTCGGCTTCCAGCTTGGCGCGCAAGCCCACGGCCTCGGCCTGAGAGCGGGCTTCGATGACCTGCGCATCGGCCTGCCCGGTCTTGAGCGTGGCTTCAGCTTCGGCGGTTCTGACCTGCACCTCGGCCAGGCCGATCTTTTGCTTGCCGGAGGCTTCCGCCTCAAACTGCGCCAGTTGCGCCTGGGCCGATGCCACCTGCACCTTGGCCTGGGCCAGCCCCGGCGCAGCACTGATGGCTTCGACGCCTTCGGCTTCACGCTTCTTGGCCTCGGCATCGCGTTCGGCCACCTTCAGCTTGGCATCGGCCAGCGTCAGGTCTTCGGTGGCCTTGTGGCGGGCACGGCGCTCTTGTGCCTCGGCCGACTTGACCTCCAGCACCAGCTTCTCTTCGGCCTGGCCCTCGGCCATGATGATGGTCGACTTCTTGGTGCGTTCGGCCTCGGCCACCACACGCAGCTCCTTGATGGCCTCTTCCTGTTCGGCCACCGTGCGCTCGACCACGATGCGCTCGCGGATCACGTCGGCAATGGCTTTTTTCTGGACCTCGACCGCCTTGTCCTTGTCAATCTTCTGCAGGGTGACTTCTTTCTCGCGATCGACCACCTCCAGCTCGCGGGCGCGGGTCACTTTTTCTTCTTCGATGGCGACCGCGCGCTTGCGGTTGTTCTCGGCCACTTCCTTCTCGCGCAGCACGTTCTCCTGCTGCACGGCCACCAGTTGCTCGGCCTGCAAGCGAGCCAGCTCGGATTTCGTCTTTTCTTCGGCCTGCACCTTGGCGGTCTCGGCTTCCTCGCGGGCACGCACGGTGGCCACTTCGCGGCTTTGCTTGGCCTGCGCGTCGGCCGCCTGGCGATCCAGCTCCAGCAGGGCCTCCTGGGTTTCGACGTTCTTCTTCTTGATCTGCATTTCTTCGTTGCGGCGCAGCTCGTTGGTGCGCACGTGCTCAACGGCAGTCAGCTCCGTGATCTTCTTGATGCCTTGCGCATCCAGGATGTTGTTGGCATCCAGATCGCTCAACGGGGTCTGCTCCAGGAAGTCGATGGCGGCATCTTCCAGCACATAGCCCGAGAGGTCATCGCCGATCTGGGCAATGATCTCGTCACGGAAGCGGTCACGCGCCTGGTACAGGTCGATGAAGTCCATGTTCTTGCCGACCGTCTTGAGCGCCTCGGAGAACTTGGCCGAGAACAGCTCTTCCAGCGTTTCCTGGCTGGAGGCACGCACACAGCCAATGCCTTGCGCCACCTTGAGCACGTCGTCGGCCGTCTTGTTGACGCGCACAAAGAACTTGACCGTGATGTCCGCCCGGATGTTGTCCTTGCAGATCAGGCCCTCATTGCCTGAGCGATCGATCTTGATCGTCTTGACCGAGATGTCCATCAACTCAGCCTTGTGGATGATCGGGTAGACCATGCGACCGGTGAAGGTCACCTCCGGCTCGGCCCGCAAGGTGTTGAGGATCAGGGCATGCCCTTGTTCGATCTTGCGATAGAACTTGGCGAACATGGCAAACATGCCCAGGAGGAACAGGGCGAGCACGCCAACGGCAACAAAGATCGGCTCCATGGGGGTCCTTTGTGATGATTCAGAAATAAGTCAAAGAAGCGGCAGGCGAACAGACGCGCAGGTCAGGGTTCGGCTGCAATCAGGTATCGGCCCGCGGCCTCGTCATACGCCAGGATCAGGGCGATCGATCCCTTGGTCAGGTCATTGGGTGAGTCGGCCCAGACGCGGATGTTGATGCTGGCGCCCAGGCGAGCGACCTCGGCCCGGCCCTGCCGGTCATCCACCTTCTGGGTCAAGACCTTGCAGGACTGCCCCACCAGGGCCGCGTTGCCAATGGCCGAGTGGCTCACAAACAAGGCGCGCATGGGCCGAACGATGCGAGCGGTGACCGGGATGGACGCGGCAAAGCTGGCCAGGAGCACGAAGGTGCCCAGCAGGATCTGCAGCACCGTGGTCGGCACCCAGGAGAGCACCCACATGCCCGCCAGACAACTGAGCGTCCAGGAGATCAGCACGATCAGACTGACCACGATCGAGAATGGCACGCCGTTCAGACCAAAGCCCACCACATAGCCCGCCAGGGTGCCCAGGTCGGCCACCTCACCGTCGGCATGCAGGTCCAGATCAAGGTCGATGCCCGTGGACTCGAAGTCCACCATCCCGAGCATGGCCATCACCCAGTAGATGAGGACCACGCCCAACAGCGTGGTGTAGATCGCCGTGGGGTAAGCCACCGCGGCATCAAGAAAGCCTCCCATGGCCCCTCCTGTCTTGTTGTGATGCGCCGATCAACGGCGGGTGTGAGATGAGGCCGTGCTTTGTGCAAATGCCACCAGGGCCTGCGTGACGCGCTCCTTGATGGCCAGGCGATCTTCTGGTGCCAGGCCATAGCGCGCGCCCAGCAACTCGTAGTCGGCCCCGCTGAGCGAGACCGTCAGGCGAGGCCGCTTCGCGCGCTCGGGCGTCGGCAAGTCCAGCAGGCGGCGGATCTGGTCGGAGGTGGACAGGTTGGCCTCAAAGGCCGCGCGACGAACGGCCTCCAGCACCGCCTGCTCGACGTCGAAGGCCACCTGCACGGCGCGGATCGCATCGTCCGAACCCTGCCACCGCGCCGGCTTGCGCTCAAGCGTCATGCCTGGCCTTCGGACGCCTGACGAGCCTTGATGCGCGCCATCACCTGGCGCGTGCGATCGGCGTCCTCACCAATGCCGGCGGCGGCTAGCTTCTTCTCCAGTGCCTTGTGGCCGAACTCGGCATCCAGGCTTTCAGCCGCCGTCATCCGATCGGACAGGTCCTCGTGGCGCTGCTTGATGCGCTCGAGCGACTCACGGGCGTTGACCAGTTTGGAGCCACTGCTGCCAATGCTCTCGGAAATGGAACGGGTGGCGCGGTAGACGCTCTCGGTGGTCTTGGCAATGCCCAGCTCGCGCTCGTGCTCACGGATGCGCAACTCGGCCGACTTGATCAGCTCCTTGAGCTTGCCCACCTGCAGGGCGTAGGACGAATGCGCCTTGGTCTGCTCGTCCAGTTCCTGCTCCAGCGCACTGACCTTGGTCGCCACTTCAAGGGCCAGCGATTCCTGGGTCTTGTTCAGAGCCTCCAGGGCCAGCCCCTCGTAGCGAGCGACCTCGGCCTTGAGGCGCTCGATGGCACGCGCAGTTTGCATCTCCTTGGCCATCACGCCGGTGAGGTCACCGCGGGCCTGCTCGATGCTGTGCTTGGCGTCGATGATCTCCTGCTCGTAGATGCGGGTGGCGTTGGCATCGACCACGCTCTCGCCCAGCTCACGGGCGCTGCCACGCAACAGGGTGACCAGTTTCTTGATGACGGACATGGGGTCTCCTTGGGCGATCAGTTCAGGAACTCGGACAGGGCCTCGAGCGCATCGAGGGCGTTGTCACTGAGCACAGCCACATCGTTGGCGATGTCGTCGACACGGGCATCGGCCGCCAGGGCGCCCAGCAGCACATACCGTTTGTCGACCCGACCGAACGAGGACAAGGGCACCGAGGGATTGAGGTCCAGCAGGCATTCCAGCAACTCCGTCCGGCGCGAAGGCTTGACCTCGTCGTCCGACCAGAGGTAGCACATGCACAGGATCTGCGCGGAAGAGCAGGTCAGGAAGATCGGCAACTCCTGACGACCTTCGATGGTGATCTGCACAACCGGCACATCACCCGCAATCGGTTGCAACTGCACGGGCACGCCGCCCAGCCGTTGGCCGATGGCCACATCCAGCCCTTGCAACTGGTCGAACAAGTCCTTCATCTGGGTGTCCCTCCGTGAGGCCTGTCATTTGCAGGCGTGGGACCCAATGTAGGAGCATCGACATAACATGTCAATTGGGTGTGCGAACATTCCGACACACCCTGATGGGTGTGTCGACGACGGGTGGGGGCCTTGCCACACATGCTGCACCGCAACATAATGCAACCATTCGAGGTCGACACGGCCCCGACACCGCAGAGGGAGGTCACCATGCACCGCCGTCCGTTGCCCTGGCTCAAGCGCCATGTCAGGCGCTTCTTTCTGCGACTGTGGCTGATCCTCCTGGCCATCAGCCCAGTGACTCATGGCGCCACCCTGCCCCGCCTGCCGGCGCTGAGCGCCGACCCCACCGCCGTGACTGCCTCGGGCCTGTCCTCCGGGGGCTACATGGCCGAGCAGTTCTCGGTGGCCTACTCCGCCTCCCTGGCCGGTGTGGCCGTGGTGGCGGGCGGCCCCTATGGCTGCTCACGCGGGTCGGTCACCAATGCCGCCACCAAGTGCTCCTGCCCCAGCGAGCGCTCTGCGCTGCTGGATGCAGCCGCTCTGATCCCCGGCCTGGGCTGCCACGCCTTCTCACCCGAACTGCAGCGCACCCTCAGCGTCATGGCCACGCAGGCCAATCGGGCCGACATCGACGACACCGCCCACCTGGCCCGCCAGCGCGTCTGGCTGTTCTCGGGCGGGCAGGACCGGGTGGTCGACCGCTCCCTGGTCGAAGCCCTGGCCCTGTACCACCAGGACATGGGCGTGCCAGACGATCAGCTCCGGCATGTGGACCTGCCCGATGCAGGCCACGGCATGCCCAGCCCCCTGGCCACCCAGGCCTGTGACCGAACGGCCAGCCCCTTCCTGACGCAATGCCAGGTCGATGGCCCGGGTGAGCTGCTCAAGTGGCTGTATCCCCAGGCCACCGTGCAAAGCGGCACCACCACTGACGGGGCCTTGAAGGCCTTTCGGCAAACCCCCTACACCCAGGGGCTGGGCTTCACGGGCCTGGATGTCAGTGGCTGGGTCTACGTGCCGGCCGCCTGCGAGGCCACGGGGGCCCGCTGCAAGGTGCACGTGGCGTTTCATGGCTGCGAGCAGGGACAAGGCTTTCGGGAGGGCGGCCGACGCTTTGGCACCCAGTTCGTCAAAGGTGCCGGCTACAACCGCTGGGCCGAGGGCAGCGACCTCATCGTGCTGTACCCCCAGGTGCTGCCCAGCACCACGGCCGACCCCAGCGATCCGTACCGGTACAACCCCAAGGGATGCTGGGACTTCTGGGGCTACACGCAGCCCCATGGCGGCGCCTTGTCAACCACACCCGGGGTTCGTCACCCCTTTGCCAGCCGCAGCGCGCCCCAGATGCGGGCGGTCAAACGCATGATCGACGACCTGCTGCGCCAGCCCTGATCAACGGGCCGCGCCCTTGATGCCCAGGCGATCCAGCATGTCGTCGACCAGCTCCAGGCGCAACACCGGATTTTCCAGCGCCATGCAGCGCAGCTTGAGTTCGGTCTGAACCGGCAGCAACTCGCACCAGCGGTTGGCCAGCCAGCCGCAGTCGTCCCACAAGCAGGGCTCTTTCAGGTGGACGTCACCCGAGCGGCCAGGCTGGTTGCGCAGGTTCGCCACCATCTGCTGCAGCAGGCTCGAAAGGTGTTTGAGTTCATCGGGCACCGCGATGCGCTGGTCATCAGGCAAAGGCTGCATCTGGGTGGCCACCCACAGGCCATGCGGCAAGCGCTGACGGGCCTTGATCCGAAAGCGCTGGCTGCCCTCACAACGCACCATCATCACGCCCTGCTGAGGGCGGTCGAACTGGGTGATCGTGGCCAGGGTGCCCACCTCGTGGAACAGCTCTTCAGGCGCCCCGGCCGCTCGAACCTCCTGCCCCTTGATGAGGGTCACCACCCCGAAGGGCAGGCCCTCCCGGTGACAACGCCCCATCAGGTCCAGGTAGCGCACCTCAAAAATGCGCAGAGGCAGGACCCCACCAGGGAACAGCACCGTCTGCAGGGGAAACAAGGGAAGGGGTGAAGCCATCGCGTCCATGCGGCCATTGTGCCCGTGTGGCAAAGTCCTTTCATGAGTTCAGCTTCCGCGCCCTTGTCGGCCCCTGCCACCCGCGATGCCAGGACCATTGGCTTGATCGGCCTGGCCCATGGCACCTCGCATTTCCACCACATGTTGCTGCCCCCGCTGTTCCCGGTGTTCATCCGGGAGTTCGGGGTGAGCTATGCCGAGCTGGGCCTGCTGATGACCGTGTTCTTCACGATCTCCGGCATCGGGCAGGCGCTGGCAGGCTTCCTGGTGGACCGGGTGGGTGCTCGCCCCGTGCTGTTTGGCGCGGTGGGCTGCTTTGTGGCGGCCTGCGTGGCGGCCGGCCTGGCCCAGGGCTATCACGGCCTGATGCTGGCCGCCGCACTGGCTGGGCTGGGCAATGCGCCCTTCCACCCGGCTGACTTCACCATCCTGAACAAGCGCGTGAGCTCGGCCCGGCTGGGCCACGCTTTTTCGGTTCACGGCATCACGGGCAACCTGGGCTGGGCGGCCGCCCCGGTCTTCCTGATCGGCCTGCACGAGTGGACCGGCCACTGGCGACTGGCGTATGGCGTGGCCGCCCTGGTCGGCCTGACCGTCCTGGCCATCCTCTGGTGGGGTCGTGAAGCGCTGGATGACCGGGCTGGCAGTCGCAGCCTGCACGCATCGGCCCATCCAAGCTCATCGCTGTCGCCCGCCCCGGCTGAACACCCTCTGGCCTTCCTGGCCCTGCCCTCGGTGTGGCTGTGTTTCTCGTTCTTTTTCTGGACCACGTCGGCGCTGGCGGCCATTCAGAGCTTTGCCAGCCCCGCGCTGCACCACCTGTACGGCCTGCCCCTGTCGATCACGGCCTTTGTGGTGACCGGCTACATGCTGTGCGGCGCCCTGGGCATGGTGCTGGGGGGATTTCTGGTCAACCGGGTGGCACGGCTGGAGCGCACCATCGCAGCGGCCATGGCCCTGGCGGCCTTGTTGTTGCTGATCGTGGGCACCGGCTGGGCGCCAGGGCCGGTGGCCGCCGCCCTGACCGCGCTGGCCGGCTTTGGCACCGGCCTGGCCGGGCCCTCACGCGACATGCTGATCAAGCGGGCCGCGCCTCCTGGCGCCACAGGCCGGGTCTACGGCACGGTCTACTCCGGCCTGGACCTGGGCTTTGCCGTGGCGGCCCCGGTGTTTGGCGCGCTGCTGGATCGGGGGCTGCATGCCCGCATTTTTGACGGCGCCGCGCTGGCACTCGGTTTGGGCATTGCATCGGCCACCGTGGTGGGCTGGCTGATGGTCAAACCCGAGCGCAAGCGCGCCCGGTCGATTCAAGCCTGAGGCGGCTCGCTGGCGCCGGGCTGCTGCGCCAGCAACGAGCGCGCCATCCAGGCCATCAGGCCCAGGCCCAGCAGCAAGGCCGCCCACAACCACCACGCCCGAGACGCCTGACCCAGCCAGCCTGGGGCGGGCGTGTCCGCGCCTGCCGGTGCGGTGACTGACGCCGCTGGTCGCGGTGCTCCGTTCGCCGCGGCAGAGCCGGTCTGGGCCAAGGTCGTACCGGACCAGGCCAGGCTTTGCAGGTCGGCCACGGGAGGCACCGCCGGTCGCTGACCGGCCACCGGGGGCATCAACTGGTCCATCGACAGGGCCGTGGCCTGCGCCGCAGGGGCCGCCAGGGTCAATCGATAGGGCGGTGTGCCGCGCGCCAGAAAGACCAGGGCGCGCGTCCAGGTCGCCACCTCGATCACGGGCCGCTGCTGAGCCCACGCGGCATCCACCGGGCCCAGGGGGCTCAGGCGCAAGGCCTTTTGCCGCGTGCCTGGCAGGTCCAGGGTCTCGGCACGGCCAGCCGCATCGGGCCGCTCGATCCAGTGCACCTGTCCTTCGGCCAGCACGTGCCAGCCTGCCGACGGTGCTGGCGATGGCGCTCGGTCATCGTCACGCCCCTTGTGCCGCAAGGCGCGCAGGCGCTCACGCAGGCCCAGGTGGCCGTGATCATGGCGGTGCCCGGATGGGTTGGAGGCCCACGGGTCCACCCCTTGTCCTTGCACCTGCAACGACCACAAGGTGTTGGGCTCGGGCAGCACCACTTTCAGCCGCCCCAGCATCACCCGCGGCGGCGCCGCGTAATCGCACCCCTGGGCGTGGCAGGCCGTGGGCTTGATCGGGCCGCTCCAGGACCAGGCCGGACTCAGGGAGACCACCTGGGTGGTGATCACGTCCACGCCATCGAAGGTGGGCTCTGCGCTGCCGGGCAGCAAACGCAGACGCAGGTAGCGCGCCTGGGTGGCACCCAGATCGATGCTGTCCTGCCGCAGCACCTGGCCTTGGTGGCTCAGCGCGGCCAGTTCGACCGATTCGACCAGGGTGGTCCACTGGCGCATGTCGTGACTGGACTCCACGGCCACCTTGAACACGCCGATGGTGGATGCCGGCCAGGACAGGTGCAGTCGGCGCACCGTGCCAGGAACCGCCCGCACATCGATCACCCACAGCGGCCCCGCAGGTGGTGGGGCCGCTGTGGTCCCGGCAGGTGCGACGGGTGCGGCAGGCTCACGCCATCGGAACAGCGCCAGGCGCGTGGATTGCTCCACCTCGGGAGACGCCGGGCTGTCCAGCCAGGCGTAGGGCAGGTTCTGGCCCTGGGCATTGAGGATGCGCAGGTCGCTCAGGTCGTCTCGCTGCGACAGGGCCTGCCAGGCCAGGGGCACCACCACCTGGTGATAGGGCCCGGGACCGCGCGGCTGGATCAGGGCCGAGGGTGCCGGGGGAGGCACCGACGGTGTCATGGCCGGTGTCACGTGCACCGCGGCCACAGCCTCAGGCAGCGGCCACACCAGACCGAGCGACAGTCCGCACAGCCCCGCCCCAGCGATCCACCGCCACCCCTGCGTCTGCTGACGCCCACCGAACATGCCACGCATCAGGGGACCTCGCTTTCTGCACGCTCGGCGGCCTGATCGGGTGGCACGGGCGCAAAGTAGCCCACCACCAGCAAGAGCAAGCCCACCACAATGAAGGAGATGATCCGGTACAGGCCCCCGTGGTCGGCCAGTTCCAGGAAGAACAGCTTGCCCACGACCACGCCCAGCAAGCCGGCACCGGCCACCCACACGGCGCGCTGCACCTGGCGATGCCCACGGATCATCAGGCCCACGCCGAGCAAAGCCCAGACCACCGACAGGCTGGCCTGCGTGAGCTTGCTCTGAAACAGCGCCGAGGCGTCCCAGGGCACATCCGCCCAGTGGTGGCAGGCCCGCAAGACCATGGTCGTGATGACCAGCCAGGCCAGCCCTCCCAGCGCCGCCAGACGGGTGCGCCCTTCGGGCAGTTGCGCCTGGATCGATGCCGGCAGTTCACGCACCCACATCACCAAGGTCAGCACCACCAGGCACTGCCCCAGCTCCAGCGGGTTCAGCACGGGCACATAGGGCAAAGGCTGCGCCCGGCCCGAGCTGACCAGGCTATGAAGCAGCCACAGCACCAGGCCCGCCACCAGCGGCAACGCGCCAGCCACACGGTAGCTCTGGGCAAAATCACGCAACGGCCAGCGCGCTGCAGCGCGAGGGCTGCTCACCAGCAGCACCAGGCTCGCGGGCACCAAGATCCAACACAGGGACTGCCAGCCCGAACCGGGCGTCGCCCACTGATCGGTGGCCCACTGAGCCTGTCGACACAGCAAGGCGGCCATCAGCCAGAAGCCCAGCACATGCAGGTGGCGCAACGCCGAATCGTCCAACCAGGCCTGCAGACGGCGCAGCAACCAGGGACCGCAGCACAAGGCCAGAGGCCAGGCCAGCCAGCCCAGGTCGGCCGACGGCGGCAGCGGGCTGAAGGCCGGACCCAGCAGGGCCGCCCAGTACCAACCAGGGATGGCCAGTGCCGAGGCCTGCCCCATCAAGCGCCATTGCCGAGCGTGGGCCACCCACACCATCAGCGCCGCTGTGACGGTGACCCACAAGGCCACGCAGGCGGGCCACCAGGCAGTCAGGTGCATGAGCTGCAGTTCGCGCGAGACCTCCGGCAGCAGGGTCAACCACCACCACACCAGGGACCAGCCCACCATGCCGACCTGCACCGCGCCCGACGACACCCAGGACATGCGCCACCCCGAGTTGCGACGCGCATCGGCCTGCAGCCAGTCACCCGCCAGCACCGTGCACACCGCCAACACCAGCGGCGTCCACCAGGCCAGCCCACCGGTCAGACCCGGCCAGGGCAACGGCAGCTCGGCCACCGGCAGGGGGGCCCAGATGGCAGGCCCGAACACCAGGAAGGTCAGTGCCGATGCGGCGGTGAGGGCCGCCCACATCAAGGACAGCGCCGGGTGGGCCAGCTTCAAGGCCACCCAGAGCAAACCGAGCCCCAGGACCGGCCAGACCAAGGCCGCATGCGCCATCGGCATCACAAACAACAGGCCCACACCGATCAAGGCCACAGCCAGGCACAAGGCCAGGCTGCTGCCCAGCGGCCAGACCGGCGCCTCGCCCGAGCCCTGACCGCGGGCCACGGCCGCTTGCCAGACCTGGCGCAGGCTGAGCCAGGCATCGCCCAGCAGCGTCAGCGCAATCAGCAATGCCGCGATCAAGCCCTCCACCCCGTTGGCCAGCATGGCCTGGTCACCCTGTTGATGCCAGGTCGAGGCAAAGCCCAGCAACGCCGCACCATGCAGGGCCACCGACGCACTGCGCAACACGGGCAGGTCCAGCCGCAAGGCCAACACCGTGCAGCCCAGCGCCATCACCCCCATGCTCACGCTGGCCCAGGTGGGCATCAAGAGCATCCAGGGCATCAGGGCCAGGGACAACACCGTCAAGGCCCAGGCGCCCAGCACCCCGGCCTTTTCCCACGCGGGGTGTTCCATCGCGGCATCGCCCGAGGCAGCCCGACGGTGCACCAGGGCCATCGCCAGGGTGCTGCCTGCCAGCAGGATCAAGCCCATCAGCGAACCCGTCAGGAGAGGAACCTCTGGCGCCGCGCTCCAGCCCAGCGTGGTGAGCAACCGCACCGCCGCGGCCGCCATCAAGGCCATGGCAAAGGCGCGGGTGTAGGTGCGGTACTGGCGTGTGCCCAGCCAATACATGCCGGCCGCCTCCACCGCCCAGGTGGCCCCCGTCCATTCACCTTCCAGCGCCAGCGGCACCGACAAGGTGCCAAACAGCACGCCCACCACCACATAGGCTTCGCCCAGCAGGTCATAACGCGGGCGTCCGCCCCGCCACAAAGCCCCGCCCAGCAGAAGGTAAAACCACCCCATGACCATGGCGGCAATCGCCGGACCCCAGCGATCATGGTCCACCATCTGGTACTGCAGGCCATAGGCCACCAGGGGCACGCCAAACACCAGGGCACTGTCCACACGACCGACCTGCTTCAAGGCCTGTGTGGCGCGATCGGCCAGCGAGTCCCGTTGATCAGAGACATCACCCAAGGCCAGCGAGCGACGGGCAAACATCACCCCAATGGCGGTGAACATCAGGAAGAACAACAACAAGAAGCCCTGCGTCGACGGGTAGACCTGATCGGTGTAGTGCCGGTCGGCCCAAGCCGCCGCCAGCGTGAAGGTGCCCACAAAGCCGATCAGGTTGAGCGGACGCCAGGCCTTGTACCAGGCCATCGCCATGATGCCCAGGTCCAGGATGGCCAGGTAGCTGAACAGGGCAATGTGGTTGCCACTGCCTGTCGAGACCAGCACCGGCGTGGCAAACCCGGCGGCCGCGGCCACCATGGCCAGCCACGGCGCGTTCTGCATCACCGCCAGCAGCGCGCTGAAGGCCGTGACCAGCACCATGATGGCAAAGCCGACCCCCACGGGCAGCAAGGGGTGCAACTTCATGGCGGCCAGCGTGGTCAGGTAGAACACCCCCACCCCGGCGCCCTGAAGGATCAGCCCATAACCGGGTGCCCCCGGCGCATCCTGGTCACCTCGCAGGCGCCAGCCCAGGCCCAGCAGGCCGGCCCCCAGCAAGGCCACACCCATGTAGCGCAACTCGACCGGCACCGTCACTTGGGCGGCCACGTATTTGAGGAGGAAGGCCAGCCCCAGAAACAGGATCAGCACGCCCACCTTGACGATGGTGTTGCCGCCGAAAATGAGTGGACGCAGGCGCTCTGGGATCAGGTCCTTGAAGGCCAGGCCCGGCTCGGCTGGGGCCGCCGTGACGGTGGTGAACGCCGGCTTGCGAGTGGATGCAGGCGGGGCCGATGACGGCACTTGATCATCGGGCCAGTCCCAGGCCTCAGGCGGCGGCACGGGTTCGGGCGCGGTGGCGGTGGCGGTGGCGGTGGCGGTGGCGGTGGCGGTGGCGGCAGCGTTCACCACCAGGGGCACGGGCGGCAGCTCGACAGGGGGAGATTCGGTTGGCGCCTCAAGGGGTGGCACTGGCGCCTGGTCCGGCTCATCGGGCCACGCCATGGGCTGGGTGTCCACGACCTCTTCGTCTGCGGCCTGATCGGGCACGCCCTGCGTCAGGCGCGAGACCTGCGCCTGCAAGGCCGAGACCTGCAACTCCAGCGCCTTGACGCGGCGCACCAGGTCAGACGACTCCGCCGTGGCAGCGGGTGGCATCACGCGGCCGGCCTCGGGGCGCGCCTCGTCCAGGTCAGAGTCCGCGCTGGAGCGCTTGAGGGCCATGGTCAGCATCACGCCCAGCACACCGCCGACCAGGGCGCCGCCAAAGCCGCCCAGCAGCGCGCCCATGACCACCCCCAGCACCATCATGAAAAAGTACATGCCCCACCGCGCCATTTCTTGAATATGTTGGGATGGATTATCCAAGGCCCATCGCCGCCGTCGGCCCCCCTCTCAGTGGGGACGCGCGTTCCAGACTTCTGCCAGCCGGGCACAGGCCGACAGCAGCGAGGTCCAGGCCGGCTCGCTCAAGCCCACGGGGCGCGTGAGCACGCCCATGCGGCCAGGCAACGGCGCCTCTGGATCAGGCTTGAAGGCCATGACGACCACATTGGCCATGTCCTCGTCAGACACCTGCAGGACCAGGCCGCCCAGCGCACGCCGAATCCGCTGGATGCAGGCCTTGGCGCCCCTCAGCCCCGCCGGGAAGTTGGCCACCAACACGCCACCCGGCCGCAACGCGCGGGCACACCCGTCGTAAAACACCTGAGACGACAGCGCAGCGGGCAGGCCCTGGTCGTCGTAGCCATCGAGCAGGATCACGTCGTACGGCACGGTGACCCGCTGAACAAACTCGGCCCCATCGGCCCGGATGACCTGAAAGCGCTCCCCATCCGGCGGGATGCAGAACGCCTCACGCAGGGCGATGACATGGGGATTGACCTCCACGACATCCAGCCGGGTGCCTGGCAGGTGCGCATGACAGAACTTGGCAATCGACCCACCTCCCAGTCCCACCATGGCCATGCGCTCAGGGCTCGGGTGGAACAACAGGAACCCCATCATCACGCGGGTGTAGGGCAGCGCCAAAGCATCGGGCGCCTGCAGCCACATCTGGCTCTGCACCTCGTGGATGGAAAAGTGCAGGGTCCGGGAGTGGGCATCTTCATGCACATAGGGCTTGACGTGGTCGCCGTCCGGCTCGGGCTCGCTCATGACCGGCCCCGCACGGCCTGGCGCAAGGCATCGGCCACCCGGCTCACCTCAGGCATCAGGGTGTCCCAGGCCCGCTCGGACAACCCCGCAGGACAGGCGGGCCGCCCCTTTGCCCACTTGGTGGGCCACGCCCCTCGCGACGCAAACACCGTGCAGTTGGGCGTTTCGCTCTCGTGCACCACCAGGACCTCGCCACCGAACACCTGCCGAAGTCGCTCGATGCACACCTCGCAGTCAGGATGATCGCTGTTGAGGTTGACCACCAGCACCCCGGTGGGCCGCAGGGCCCGGTGGCAGTGCTGGTAAAAATCGACCGAGCACAAGGCCTCCGGCACGATGCCGCCGGTGTCAAAGCCATCGAGCATCAACACATCGAGAGCGCCAGGCACCTGCTGCACCCACCGCGCGCCATCGCCCTCCAGCACCGTGAGCCGCTCGTCATCGACGGGCACCTGAAAGGTCTCCCTCAAGGCCAGCACGTGCGGGTTGAGCTCGACCACCGTGAGGCGAGTCCCCTGCAGGTGTCGGTGGCAGAACTTGACCAGCGAGCCCCCGCCCAGGCCGATGATGGCCAGCGCCTGCGGACCAGGCTGAAGCAACAGACAACCCATCATCGTGCGGGTGTACTCCAGCACCAGCGCGTCAGGCTGCATCAGGTTCATGCTGCTTTGCACATCGGCCATCGAGAAATGCAAATGCCGAAACCCCAGCGTTTCCGTCACGAAAGGCCGGGGGTGCAGATCGGGCGCAGCCACCAGGGGCCAGGAGTTCGGGAGCGTGGACATGTCGCGCGCCATTATGATTCCCCGCACACCAGGAGCCTCCACTTGACCCGACTTGCCATCATGGCCGCCATGCCCGAAGAACTCGACGCCTTCCTGGCCGCCATGCCGGACGAAGCGCCCCAGATGGTGGGCGAGCGTCAGTTCTGGTGCGGCCACCTCATGGGCCACGACGTCGTTGCCGTGCTCTCGGGCATCGGCAAGGTGGCCGCCAGCATCACCGCCACCACCCTGATCACCCGCTTTGGCGTGGACCGCCTGATCTTCACAGGCGTGGCCGGTGGCCTGGGCGACGGTGTTCGCGTGGGCGATGTGGTCGTGGCCACCGAGCTGCTGCAGCACGACCTGGATGCCTCACCCCTGTTCCCCCGCTTCGAGATCCCCGGCCGGGGCATCAGCCGCATCTCCACGAACACCACCCTGAGCCACGTCCTGAGCCAGGCGGCCCACGACTGCCTGAAGGATGCCGCGCGGGTGCACCAGGGCCTGATCGTCAGTGGCGACCGCTTTGTCTCCAGTCGGGCCGAGGTGCGCGCCCTGCGACAGGCCCTGCCCGATGCCCTGGCGGTCGAGATGGAAGGCGCGGCCATTGCCCAGGTCTGCCAGGCCTTTGACATTCCCTTTGGCGTGGTGCGCAGCATCTCCGATCGCGCCGATGACGACGCCCACCTCGACTTCCAGCGCTTTGTGCGCGAGGTGGCCAGCCCGCACGCCCTGGCCATCGTGCAAGCCACGCTGACCCGACTTTGACCCTCACCGGGCCCCGAACCCACCATGTCCAACGACCGCGCCCTGCTCGAGAGGATCAAGTTCTCGCCCCTGGGGCGAATGGCCACCCTGCCCTTGCGCCTGCGCAGCAGCCTGCCCCCCTGGTGGCGCCAGACCGTGCTCACCGGCGCCTGGATCCTGCGTTCGCGCGAGTGGACCAATTTCAGCACCCACTACAGCGACGAAGGCGTGCTGATCATGGCCGCCGCCATCGCGCAACTGACGGGCCTGCCGGTTGCCCGGGTGCGTGCCTACGCCGCCGAACTGCCCGCCGACACGGTCTTTGCCGACCGGGTTCGACAGCGCAAGTCGCAGACCCGACTGCGCCACATCACCGACCCGGGCGTGCCCCTGGGCAAGTGCCTGTTCAACTACGTGCTGGTGCGCGCCAGCGGGGCCCGGCAGGTCTTTGAAGCAGGCACCGAACAGGGCCTGAGCAGCTGGGCCATCTGCCGCGCGCTGCAACGCAATGCGCAAGACAGTGGCCGCCCCCTGGCCGAGCACCGCCTGATCACCATCGACCTGCACACCGACCGCGGCCTCTACCTGATCGACGACGAAGGCGGGCTGGTCGATCGCCGCTTTGGCGACAGCGTGGCCAGCCTGCGCGCACAGACCACGCCGTTGGACCTGGTCCTCCACGACACGGTCAACGACGACGAACACACCACGGCCCAGCTGGATGCCGCTGCCGCCCGCCTGGCACCGGGCGGGCTCGTCCACAGCTCCTGGTTCAACGAAACCTTTGCAAGCAGTTGTGAACGTCACGGGCTGGTTTTCCTGCCTGTGACAGAGCGAATCGAGTCGCACTGGTTTGAAGGACGGGTGGCGGGCATCGCGCGCAAACCCTGATGACGCCCATCATTCAACGACCTACAGTCAGCCGCTCACCCCACCCCTTGGAGATCACCCCATGTTCAAGCGACTGACCCTGAGCCTGCTCACCCTGGCCGCCTTGCAGGTGGCCCCCTCCCTGCTGATGGCCCAGGAAGCTGTCGCCGCCAGGCCTGCGCCCATCAGCTACATCGCCACCGGGGTGGACCTGCGCAAATGTGCCTTCCCCTTTTGCGGCGGCTACTTTGTCAAAGCCGTCAACCAACCCCTCACGCAGTGTGCCGACGGCACCTGGAAAAAGGCCTGTCACGCCGTGGTGCTGGACACCAAGGCCCTGGGCTGGACCGACGAGCAGCAATCGGCCTTTGCCGGCCCCTTTGGCCAAGGCCAGGCCCTGGTGCAAGGGCAACTGGCCACCGGTGAGGTCCAGGGCATCAAGACCCCCGTGCTGACCGTGGCCAGCGCCTGGCAAGGACAAGCCCTGAGCAAGTCCACCGGCGTCTTCTACGCCGTCAGGAGCACGGGCATTGTCTGCATCACCACGCCCTGCCCCTCGCTGGCCGCCACCCGGCTCAACAGCAGGGCCACCCCGATCAACCCTGACCTGGACCTGAGCCGCACCGGAGCCAGCGACGCCCAGATCGAGGCCGCGGGTCAGGCCCTGGCCACCACCGGCATTCTCACCGCAGGCAGTCTGGTACCCGTCTACAGCACGGACTACACCGGCAAGACCCGCCGGGGCACCCGCCTGGTCGCCAGCGAGTTCTACCTGCCCGCCAAGCCCTGAGTCCACACATCGGCAGCGTGCGGGGCGTCGGCTACATTGAGCCTTTTGCCAACGCCCCGAAAGCTGCCCATGTCGACCTTGCCCGCCTGCCCCCAATGCACCCTGGAGAACACCTACCAGGACGGCGCCCAGTTGATCTGCCCTGACTGTGGTCACGAATGGTCGCCCGACGTCGCCCGTGCCGATGAAGAGGACGCCGAAGCGGTCATCAAGGACAGCAACGGCCAGGTGCTGACCGATGGTGACGCCGTCATCCTCATCAAGGACCTCAAGCTCAAGGGCTCATCCATCACCCTCAAGAAGGGCACCAAGGTCAAGAGCATCCGTCTGGTGGGCGGCGACCACGACGTCGACTGCAAGATTGACGGCATGAGCGTCATGCTCAAGTCGGAATTCCTCAAGAAGGCCTGACCCACCCCGGTGGATCCGTGCAAATCACACACAACGCTGCGCCAGACCGCCTGGCATCAGGGCTTGCCCCTGACACAGCCGCGCGGCATAGGATCACCATGAGCTTGTCTTTCAACGCAAGGAGATTGCTCATGAACCCCAGCCAGAACACACAAGTGCCCGCCCTGTCTCAGCATTTCAACCACGCCGGTGGCTGGGGCAAGCTGGGCTGGCAAACCGTCGAAGTCGACCAGGACCTCGGTGAAGATGCCCTGAACCACGACGACGACGGCGCCCGTCTGTTCTGCTGACCGCCTCTGACATCCGGGCCATGCGCCCGCGCTTCGCACTGCCCGCCCTGCTTGTCAAATGGGCGATGTGATGACCTTGATCAAACCCCTGGCCCGAACCCATCGCTGCACAAGCGCCTCAGGTCTGTTACCGTCGCGCCTCTGACGGTCAGAGAGGAGAATGGGTTTGGATCAAATCAAGTCCCGCCTGGACGCCCTGTCATCCCAGCGCCTGCTGGGCATGAAGCGCGGCATTGAAAAAGAGAGTTTGCGGGTCCAAGGCCACGGCGAGCTGGCCCTGACGCCGCACGCCCGCGCCCTGGGCTCGGCCCTGGCCCACCCTCACATCACCACCGACTTCAGTGAGTCGCAGCTCGAACTCGTCACCGGCGTGCATGCCAGCGTACCCGCATGCCTGAACGAGTTGCAGGCCGTCCACCAGTTTGTCTACCGCCAGATCGGTCAGGAGCTCCTGTGGGTCAGCTCCATGCCGGGCCCCTTGCCGGCCGATGAGAGCATCCCCCTGGGTCAGTACGGCCACTCCAACGTCGGGCAGGCCAAGACCGTGTACCGCCGCGGCCTGTCGCGCCGCTATGGCCCGCGCATGCAGACCATCTCGGGCATCCATTACAACTGGTCCTTCCCGGGCCTGAGCAACGACGACTATTTCGGCCTGATTCGCAACTTCCGGCGCCACTCCTTCCTGCTGCTGATGCTCTTTGGTGCCTCCCCTGCCGTGC
This sequence comes from Aquabacterium sp., assembly GCA_035438885.1. GTDB lineage: Bacteria > Pseudomonadota > Gammaproteobacteria > Burkholderiales > Burkholderiaceae_C > Aquabacterium. The sequence goes on from DAORJC010000017.1 coordinate 27,689, forward strand.
ACGCCGACTTTGTGGCCGGCCTGGACCACGGCCTGCAGTCGCTGGGCGAGGACACCTTCCACCTGCCCCACGCCACCTCGCTGCGCATGGGCCGCCTGGGCTACCAGAGCGACGCACAGACCTCGCTGAGCGTGAGCTACAACTGCCTGGACAGCTACGGCCACTCCCTGCAAGGCGCGCTGACGGGCAGCTACCCCGCCTATGAGCGCATCGGCATCCAGAACGCCGCAGGCGAGTACCAGCAGCTCAACACCAGCTTGCTGCAGATCGAAAACGAGTTCTACGGCACCATCCGCCCCAAGCGGGTGATCTTTCCTGGCGAGCGCCCACTGCACGCCCTGCGCGAGCGTGGGGTCGAATACGTCGAGGTCCGCTGCATGGACCTCAACCCCTTCCTGCCCCAGGGCATCGACGAATCCACTGCCTACTTCCTGGACACGTTCTTGCTGCACAGCCTGGTCAGCCCCAGCGCGCCCGACACCCCGGACGAAATCGCCGAGCTCTCGCGCAACCAGCACCTGACGGCCTCACGCGGACGCGAGCCTGGCCTCCAGCTGGAGCGCCGAGGGCAAAAAGTCGCGCTCATGGACTGGTCGCGAGACATCCTGCAAGGCTGCCAGGACAACGCCAAGGCCCTGGACTTGGCCCAAGGCCACGACGGGCACCAAAGAGCCTTGCAGCAGGCCTGGGACCGCCTGAATCACCCGGATCAACTGCCCTCGGCCCAGGTGCTGGCGCAGATGAAGGCCCAGCACGGCAACAGCCACCGACGTTTTGCCTTGAGCCAATCACAACACACCCGCCAACAGGCCCTGGACCTGCCCCTGAGCGACGCCAACCGAGTCGCCTTCGAGCAGGAAGCGCAAGCCTCCCTGCTCGAGCAGCAGCGCATCGAGGCCGCCGACACCATGCCTTTCGAGATCTACCGCCAGGGTTACCTCGACGTCAGGCGTCTGGGTTTACCCGGCCAGAAAACCTGCTGAAGGCCACGCCTCGCGCCGTGATGACGCCCAATCGCGTGAAACTGCACGAAGTTGGGGGCATTTGTCACACACAGACGGCGTGGTCCTCCGGATAATTCAAACGAATTGTCACAAGAGGACTCCCCATGACGACCCCTCGCCACCTTGCTTCGTTCGCCCTGGCACTGGCCATCGGCGCCGCCCCGGCCCTGTCCCAGGCCGCCACCTCAGACTTTTACGGCGGCAGCTTTGGCAGCCTGACCGACAAGAGCTTCACCACCTACAACACCACCGTCAACGGCGTGGGCTTGAGCATTCAGGCGGTGTCATCGGCCGCCGACCCCATGGTGACCGTGCGCTGGGACGGCATCGGCATGAGCCGCGGCCTGCTCGAGGCGGGCGAACTCAACAGCCAGCTCTCCGGCAGTGGTGATGCCCTCTTGCTGACCTTCAGTCAGGCCGTGGTCATCGACAGCCTGGACCTCTCGGGCTGGGATGTGGGCCTGCTGGGCAGCGCCATCGACAAGGGCTCGATCACCAGCAAGGGCACGACCTATGCCCTCAGCCAGGGGCAGAGCGGTTTTCTCTCCCCCATCACCACGTTCTCGCTGGGCCAGATTCCCGCATCACAGACGTTCATGCTGAGTGCCGACGGCAGCCTCTCGTCGTTCCGTCTGGCCGGCCTGAATGTCACGGCCATCCCCGAAGCCTCCACCCTGGCCATGATGGCGCTGGGTCTGGCGGGCATCGGCTGCATGCGTCGTCGCCAAGTGGCCTGACCTCGCAAGCGCGCCCACCGCTTCAGGGCGCTGTGGCACCCGCGTGGGTGTCCAGCAGGCGCGCGCGGATGCGCTCGATGGTCTCTTCCATCGGCGCCGCGCCAGAGACCTCCAGCCCCAGTTTGCGGGCGATGTCGTTCACCCGCATCGGGTTGAGCGGCACGCCGCCCGCATCGATGGCACGGATCAAGGTCACGGCCCGAACGAACTCGGGCGACTCATCCTGCGCGTCATGCAGAAACGGCAACGGTGCTGCCCGTGCAGCTGGCACCACGCTGGCCTGCACCTGTGCTGCCACCGCCACCCACCAGTGCTGAAAGCGACGCCACCGTTGGGGCCAAGGCTGTTGTGAGTCCATGCCCATGTTTTCGTTGATTGGGGCCGAAGCTTGAGGCCCCCACAACAAAAAAGCGCCAAGGCTCTGCAGCCTTGGCGCTTTCTTTGGGTGGGGCAGGCCTTTCAGCCCACCCCCTGGCTTGTGCGTCAGATCACTCGGCCGCAGCGCCACCTTCGGTGGTGCCGTAGGCATCGCTGCCTTCATCCAGGGCAGCCAGCTCCAGAGCGGCGCGCTCCTGAGCTTCCTGCATGGAGATGGCGCGACGTTCGGTGTCGTCCATTTCTTCCTTGGCCTTGCGTGCCTGGTGGAAGGCCAGACCGGTACCGGCGGGGATCAAACGACCCACGATCACGTTTTCCTTCAAACCGCGCAGCTCGTCGCGCTTGCCCATGATGGCAGCCTCGGTCAGCACGCGGGTCGTTTCCTGGAAGGAAGCGGCCGAGATGAAGGAGTCGGTCGACAGCGAAGCCTTGGTGATGCCCAGCAGCACGTCG
>DAORJC010000018.1:0-29106 GCA_035438885.1 Aquabacterium sp.
GCGTCCGGGCAGGTCGTACACGGTGTAGTCCGTGACCCCCTCCAGTCGCTGCTGTTGTTCAAAGGCGGCCAGTTGATCGATGCTCAGGCGCTGTTCCCAGCCCATGCCCTGGATGCCCTTGAGGGTCTCCAGCCAGTGCTGGCTGGCGCGCTTGAACTCGCCACGCTCGACCGAATCAGATGCTTCGAACACACCCTTGAGCGACTCCAGGGCCGCCAGATAGCCGTTCAGGCGCAGGTTCACGGCATTGACGGTGGCGGCGACCTGTTGCTGGAAGGCGGCGGCTTCGCGCTCTCGCTCCCAACTCTGAACCTGCCGGATGCCCAGTCCTGTCAGCACGCTGGCTGCCAGCAGTGGCAAGCCCACGACCAGCCGACGCTGCTTCCACAGGGCGGTGGGGTGCGCAATCAGGGTCAGCATCATGGGCGTGCCGATGATCACGCCCAGGGTATCGCCCGCCCACCATCCGGCCAGGGCCTCGGGCACATTCTGGGCGGGCAACAGGCCCAGCGCCACCATGCCGATCGATGACACGACCGCGTTGATCAGGCAGGCCAGGGGCCCGCAGATCAGCAAGAAAGTGGCGACCGAGCTGGGGTGCTCCAGCAGCAGGGGTTGTCGGTGGTCAGGGTGCACCCATCGAGCGGCCAGCCAGGCCTGCAGCCCCCCCCCCACGCCGCTGATGACGGCCAGGGCCCATTGGGCGTGGCTCAAGGGCAGGCCAGGGTGGGGGAGTTCGGCGATCAGGCTGATCGACGCCGAGCCCAGGCCGATGGCCAGGGCCATCCAGGGGCCCCACACCAGCACAAAAGCCAGGCCAAAGCCGGCGGCGATGTACAGGAGTGAGACCGACTCACTGGAGTTGGCCAGGCTCAGCGAGGCAATCCCGGACAGGAGGTAGGCCCCGAAGGTGATCGCACCTCTCTTGAGGTGCCGCAGCGTATCGGGCGCCAAAGGCATGAAACGTCGTCCCGGCAATGATTTTGAATATCACGCTAGCGTAGCAGTGCTCACCCCAAGATGCCAGAGGTGAACTCACATCGTTTGTCGCTGCCCCAGTCCTCGGGCCAGCAAAATCACCGGGATCAGGCCCACCAGGACGATGGCCAGGGACGGCAAAGCGGCTTCGCCCAGGCGCTCGTCCCGGGCCATCTGATAGGCCACCACCGCGAGCGTGTCGCTGTTGAAGGGACGCAGCACCAGGGTGGCGGGCAGCTCCTTCATCACGTCGACAAAGACCAGCAGGGCCGCCGCCAGGGACGGACGCCACAGCAGCGGTCTGTGGACCCGCCACCACAGTTGCCAGCCATTCAAGCCCATCAGACGGGCACTTTCGTCCAGTGATGGGCTGATCTGCTCGTAGCCCGCCTGCACCGATTGCAGGGCCACCGAAGAAAACCGCACCAGGTAGGCATAGATCAGACCCACCACCGTGCCGGTGACGATGGCGCTGGGCGACCAGGCGCGCCAGGCCGGCCCCAGGCTCTCGGTGGGCCACCAGGCCTGCAGGGCGCCCACCGGCAGCAGCAGCCCCACGGCGATCACGGCCCCAGGCACGGCATACCCCAGGGAGACCACGCGCGAGGCGGCACGCAGCCAGGGGTGGTCGTGGCGCCGCAAGGCATGCGCCAGGGACAGGGCCAGCAGCAGGGCCAGGGCGCTGGAGACCAGGGCCAGCATCAGGCTGGTGCGGCCCCACTGAAAGAACAAGTCCCAGGGCAGGCCGAAGTCGCCATGGACATGCTCGGCCCACATCAACTGACCCAGCCGGATCACAGGCACGACGAAGCCCAGCACCACGGGCAGCAGGCACAACAAGGTCACCGACCAGCCGCGCAGGCCGTGCAGGCGCGGCGGTGGCAGGTGGGCCTGCGTGGCGCTGGCACGCTGGCTGCTGACCCGAAGGCCTTGGCGGGCCCAGTGCTCCAGCGCCATCAGGGAGGCCACGGCCAGCAGCAGGACGCTGGCCAGTTGGGCGGCGGCCTGGCGGTCGTCCATGGACAGCCAGGCCCGGTAGATGCCGGTGGTGAAGGTGTCCAGCCCGAAATACGCCCCGACACCATAGTCGGCCAGCGTCTCCATCAAGGCCAGCGCGACCCCGGCGATCAGGGCCGGGCGCGCCAGGGGCAGGGCCACCTCGCGCACCTGGCGCGGCCAGTTGGCGCCCAGCAGTCGGGCCGCTTCCATCAGACGCACGCCCTGGTTGGCCAGGGCCGCGCGCGTCAGCAGGTACACATAAGGGTAGAGGCAGCACACGAACAGGGCGATGGCGCCCCACAGGGTGCGCACATCGGGCCACAGGGCGCCTTGCGCGCCGGTCTGCTCGCGCAGCCACATCTGGATGGGGCCGCTGAACTGCAGGGTGTCGGTGTAGACATAGGCCAGCACATAGGCGGGCATGGCCAGGGGCAGCAGCAGGGCCCACTCCAGGGTGCGCCGCCCCGGGAACTCCAGCAGGGCGACGGCGGCGGCCGTCAGCCCGCCCACGGCGATGGTGCCCAGTGCCACACCCAGGGCCAGCAGTGCCGAGTTCAGCGCGTAGCGGCCCATCACGGTGTCGAACTGGTGCACCAGCACGGACATGCTCTCGCTGGTGACGGTCAACCACGAGGACATGACGCCCAGAACCGGCACAGCCAGCAGGACGGCAACCCAGAAACCCCAGTGAATGCGAACAGCTCTCATTATCGATTTGAGGATATCATGAGCCCATGTTTCTGACGGTTCAAGGCCTTGAGGTCCGGTTTGGTGGCGCGGGCGGCCGTGCGGCGGTCGATGGCGTCAGCATGGCGCTGGCGGCTGGCGAAATCGGCGTGCTGGTGGGGCCTTCCGGCTGCGGCAAGACCACGCTGTTGCGCGCCATCGCGGGGCTGGAGCGGCCTGGCAAGGGCCACATTGAACTGGCCCATGAAACCATCGTGGATGGGGAGCGTGGCCTGCATGTCTCGCCCGAGAAGCGTCGCATCGGCATGGTCTTTCAGGACTTTGCCCTGTTTCCCCACCTGACGGTCTCCCAGAACATCGCCTTCGGCCTGAAGGCCCTGGGCCGCTCGGAGCGCCAGGCGCGTCTGACCGAGATGCTTGCACTGGTGGGCCTGGTCGGCCTGGGTGATCGCTGGCCCCATCAGCTCTCGGGTGGTCAACAGCAACGTGTGGCCCTGGCCCGAGCCTTGGCGCCTGCGCCGCGCCTGCTGCTCCTGGACGAGCCTTTTTCCAGCCTGGATGTGGACCTGCGCGAGCGCCTGGCCCACGAGATCCGCGCCATCCTCAAGCAGACGGGCACCACGGCCTTGTTTGTCACGCACGATCAACTGGAGGCCTTTGCTCTGGGGGATCACATCGGGGTGATGCAGCAGGGCCGCCTGCACCAGTGGGCCGCGCCCTACGAGCTGTACCACCGCCCTGCCACCCGCTTTGTGGCCGAGTTCATCGGCCATGGCGCTTTTGTGCCGGGCCGGGTCGACACCGATGAGCAAGGGCACGCCCGCCTGCGCTCGCCCCTGGGTGAGCAGCCGCTGCCCGACGGTCTGCCACCTGATTGGGGCCTGGGGGATTGCGACTTGTTGCTGCGCGCCGATGACATCGTCCATGACGATGACAGCGAGGTGCTGGCGACCATCCTGCGCAAGGCCTTTCGTGGCGCGGATTTTCTTTACACACTGAAACTCGACAGCGGGCAAACCGTGATGGCATTGGTGCCCTCTCACCATGATCACGCGGTGGGAGAGCGCATCGGCATCCGACTGCAGATCGATCACATCGTCACCTTTGCGCGACAGGCGGATGCGCCAGCGACGGTTTGAGTGGTTCGGGCATTGATTAGCACCCCCTTCACCCGGTGATTGCCCCTTGTCAGACTGGGCCGTCTCCTATACTGCTCCAATACATAGCTGGGCGGCATGTGCCGCCTGCTGGCTGAGAGATCGAGGCTTTAGATCATGACCTCCAAGATGAAGATGGCTGGCTGGGTGGCCGTGGGCGCCCTGGCCGGTGGCCTGACCACCCTGCAATTCCAGGCCACGGCCCGCAACGCCGCGCCGCAATTGCCGCTGGAGGAACTGCAGCAACTGGCGGCGGTCTTTGGCATGATCAAGACCGACTATGTCGAGCCGGTCGACGAGAAAAAGCTCATCAGCGATGCGATTGGCGGCATGGTCTCGGGGCTGGATCCGCACTCCCAGTACTTTGACAAGACCACCTTCAAGGAATTCCGCGAAGGCACCACCGGCAAGTTTGTCGGTGTGGGCATCGAGATCGGCATGGAAGATGGCCTGGTCAAGATCGTCTCGCCCATTGAAGGCTCGCCGGCTTTCCGTGCCGGGCTCAAGAGTGGCGACCTGATCACCAAGATCAACGACACCTTCGTCAAGGGACTGACCATGGACCAGGCCGTCAAGCGCATGCGCGGCGAGCCGGCCACCAAGGTGATCCTGACCATCTTCCGCAAGTCCGAGAACCGCAGCTTCCCGGTCACCATCGTGCGCGAAGAGATCCGCGTGCAGAGCGTGCGCACCCGCGTGCCCGAGCCCGGCTACGGCTACGTTCGCATCACGCAGTTCCAGGAGCGCACGGTCGAGGACTTTGCCACCAAGGTGGCCAAGCTGTACCAGGAAGAGCCCAAGATCAAGGGCCTGGTGCTGGACCTGCGCAATGACCCGGGTGGCCTGCTCGAAGGTGCCGTGGCCATCTCGGCCGCTTTCCTGCCCAAGGATGTGGTGGTGGTGTCCACCGACGGCCAGTTGCCCGAGTCCAAGTCCAAGCTGCTGGCGCGCCCTGAAGATTATTCGCGTCGCACCACCTCGGACGTGCTGGCGCGCTTGCCCGCGGCCCTCAAGACCGTGCCCATGGTGGTGCTGGTCAACGAAGGCTCGGCCTCGGCCTCCGAGATCGTGGCCGGTGCCCTGCAGGACCACCAACGTGCCGTGATCATGGGTGCGCAGACCTTTGGCAAGGGCTCCGTGCAGACTGTGCGTCAGTTGTCTGAAGAAACCGCCCTGAAGATCACCACGGCTCGCTACTACACGCCCAAGGGGCGCTCCATCCAGGCCAAGGGCATCGTGCCCGACGTCATGATCGACGAGAGCGCCGAGGGCAATGTCTACGGCCTGCTGCGGGTGCGCGAGGCCGATCTGGAAAAGCACATCGGCAGCGGCCAGGGCCCCGAGACCAAGGACGCAGCCCGTGAGCAGGCCCGTGACGCCGCCATCAAGAAGCTGGAAGAAGATGCTGCGGCGGCCAAGAAGGACGACAAGCCCAAGCCGCTGCCCGAGTTCGGCAGTCCGGAGGACTTTCAGTTGCAGCAAGCCCTGAACCAGCTCAAGGGCCTGCCGGTCCTGGTCTCCAAGACCATGGTCGAGCGCAAGGAAGACAAACCCAAGGGCGAGTGAGCCTGAGGAGTGGCGCCGGTGGACGATCAGCAACGGCTGCGTTACAGCCGTCACCTCCTGCTCGATGAATGGTCCGAGGAGGCGCAAGAGCGCCTCCTGTCGTCTCATGCGCTGGTGATTGGCGCGGGTGGCCTGGGGGCGCCGGCCCTGATGTACCTGGCCAGCAGTGGCGTGGGGCGCATCACGGTGGTGGACCCCGATGTGGTCGACCTGACCAACTTGCAACGCCAGGTGCTGCACCGCACTGAGGGCATCGGTCTACCCAAGGTCGAGTCGGCCTGTGCCGCCCTGGCGGCGCTGAACCCGGGGGTGCAGGTCCATGCCCTGGCCCAGGCGGCCGACGAGGCCCTGCTGGATCAGTGGGCACCCCAGGCCGATGTGATCCTGGACTGCACCGATCACTTCAGCATCCGCCAGACCATCAACCGCGCCAGCGTGAAACATGGCACCCCGCTGGTGTCGGCCTCGGCCCTGCGCTTTGACGGGCAGCTCACGGTCTTTGATCCGCGTCTGGCCACCTCACCCTGTTATGCGTGCCTGTTCCCGCCGGATGCGCCGCCGCCCGAAGAGCGGTGCGCCACCTTGGGGGTGTTCGCGCCGCTGGTGGGCATGATGGGGGTGATGCAGGCCGGTGAGGCGCTCAAGCTGCTGGCCGGTCTGGGTGCCGATGCCGGGCCGAGCCTGGTGGGCCGGCTGCTGATGCTGGATGGTCGGCATTGGGAAACCACCACCATCGGGGTGCGCCGCCAGGTCGATTGCCCTGTTTGTCGCCGCGCTTGAGGGGGCACACCGTGGTCCCATGAAAAAAGCGCCCCGCAGGGCGCTTTGGTTTTTTGGGGCAGGCATCAAGCCCTGCGGGTGGTCCAGCGCAGCGTCTGCTTCCAGACAAAGGTCGAGTTGGTCAGCAGGTAGCGCTTGAACAGGCGACGGGGCTCGGAAGCCAGGCGGTAGGCCCACTCCAGACCATGGTTCTGCATCCACACCGGGGCACGGCGCAAGGTGCCGGCATGGTAGTCGAACGCAGCGCCCACACCCAGCATCACGGAGGTGATGCGGCCTTTGTGAGCGGCCATCCAGGCTTCCTGCTTGGGGCAACCCAGACCGACGAACAGCACATGCGCGCCAGAGCGGTTGATGGTGTCCACGTGGGATTGATCCATCTCGGGGGAGACATCGCCAAAAGGGGGCGAGATCATGCCCGCGATGCGCAGGGCGGGGAAGTGCCGGGTGATCTGCTTGCGCAGTTGCGACAGGGTCTCTTCAGAAGAGCCATAGAAGAACACGGACTGGCCCAGTTCTTCGGCGACTTTCATGTAGCGCCACATCAGGTCAGGACCGTTGATGCGTTGTTGCTCAGGAAAGCCGGAGTTCTGCAGGACCCAGGCCACAGGTGCGCCATCGGGCAAGGCCAGGTCCGCGCCAGAGATCACATCGTGAAACTTGGGGTCCTGATCGGCCGTGACCACCGAGTGCACATTGCACAGGCAGACATAGCGGGACTCACGCATGCGGGCCCAGGTGGCCAGACGTGCGAGGGCCTGATCCCAATCGATGGCATCGATGAAACTGGACAGCACGGTGGCGCCCGAGCGGCGGGTGCGCTGGCGAACCGTCTGCAAATAAACACTGTAGTTTGAGGGCTTCATTGTTTTGTCTTCCTCGCTACGACCATTGGGGTTCACTGTACCGTCCCGGGTAATTCGGACTCCTCGGGGGAAACCTGTGGGTCTGTTGAAAAAGATCGCGGTTTTCGGGGTTTCCCCTAGAAGCTGACCCCCCTGTGCTTGGGGGCCCCCTTGAATGGGGGGTCCCAGATCTGCGGGGTTTCCTGGGGGCGGTGGTTTCCATGCGGGAGACCCATGTGGTCGAGCCCCGCCGGATCCTTCACCATCGCGGCATGCGTTCCAACTTCCTGACTCCTGCGTCCACCCCTGATCGCCGCCGTGCACCGGAGTCGGCGAGCGTGGCCCCTGCCCGCGAGGAGGTGCTGGCGCCTGCGCCCTGGGATCAGATCGACCAGGCCCTGGAGTCCCGGTCGATGCGTCTGCGCTTTGAGCCCGAGCTGGAGTCCCTCTATGAGGCAGACACCTACAAGGCGCGGCAAAAGGTGTTCACCCAGGGGTCCAACTGGATTGCGTCGGCCGTGGCCACCCTGATGTATTGCGACCACTTTCTGGTGGCCGATGTCTGGGGCATGGCGGTCATGCTGCGCCTGCTGGCCATGGCGCCCTACACCCTGCTGGCCCACCTGTTTCGCCACATGATGGGCACCACCCGGGTGCTGGAGGCCGTTGCGGTCATCGGAGTGCTGACCATGGGGCTGGTGCACCTGAGCATCGTGAGCCAGAGCGACAGTCCATGGGCGCTGGTGCACCTGGCGTCCGTCTCCATGGTGATCCTGTTTGCCGCTGCCTTCTTGCGGTTGCGCTTCAGGCCGGGGTTGATCTCGATCTCGGCAGTGTGCCTGGCCGCCGTGATGACCTATGCGTTGATGCCCGCCGACCGGCGTGCCCTGGACATCGGCCTGCCGGTGATGTTGATGATCTTTTCCTCGGCCGCTTTTTCGCTCTATGCCCTCTATCACCTGGACAAGGAGTCGCGCCGCAACTACCTCATTGCCCTCAAGCAGACCCTGATCCGTCAGGACCTGCAGCGCACCATCGGTGAGGTCGAGTCCATGGCGCGGGTCGATCCGCTCACCCAGTTGCCCAACCGCCGGCACTTTGGCAAACAGCTGGAGCGGCTGTGGAGTCGCCTGCAGATCGATGGAGAGCCTGTGGCCGTGCTGGTCATCGATGTGGACCGCTTCGGGCAGCACAACATCCTGCACGGTGCCCGCCAGTCCGATGCCTGCCTGCACGAGGTGGCTCAGTCCATCCAGCGCTGCCTGCGCCGACCCAATGACATCGTGGCCCGACATGACGATGACGAGTTCGTGGCCGTGCTCAGCCACACGGGCAATGAGCCGGCCAGCATCGTGGCCGAGCGCATCCTGGCAGCCGTGCGCGCCTTGACCACGGTGCCGGGCAGCGATCAGCGGGTGCAGGTGCGCGTCAGCATCGGCGTGGCCTGCCTGGACTCGGTCAGCGAGTTCGACTCGTCGGAGTCGTTGTTCAGCATGGCGCGCCACGCCCTGGCTGCCGCCAAGCGGCAAGGGGGGGATCAGAAGGTGGTCTCGTGGTCCGAAAGGCCGGTGGTCTGATGGGCAAGGCCATGCTGGAGCTGGTGGATCAGGCCTTGAGTCAGCGGGGCTGGGGCCTGCGCTTCCCGGCCGCGCTGGAGCAGCGCTTTGTGAACGATGGGTACCTTGAGCGGCTGCGCTATGCGATCAGGACGGCCTTGTTCGCGCTGGCGATGTACGACCTCTTTCTGATTGCGGACTGGTTGTTGCTGCCCGATGTGTTCGAGCTGGCGGCCTGGGTGCGTCTGGCCCTTTACACCCCCTTGGCGCTGGTGGTGATCGCGATCAGTCACCGCCATGGGGCAACCATCCTTCGATGGGTGGGGCCCGCCTGGGCGGACTGGGTCAACATGTTCACCTCGTGGCTGGCGGCGCTGACGATGGCTGCCATCCTGATGCAAAGCAACAGCCCCAATGCCCACCTGTATCACGCCGGTTTTGTGGTGGTGCTGATGTACGGCAACTTGCTGCAGCGCCTGCGCTTTCATGTCGCCATGGTCTTTTCTGCAGCGGTGGTGGTGCTGCCGGTGCTGATGGTGCTCAGCCGTGATGACTATCCGCCCAACCTGAAGATCCCCATGCTGGTCATGCTGATCTTCAGTGCAGGCTCGACCCTGGCGTTCAATTACGCGCTGGAGCGCCAGTCTCGCCGCCGCTACCTGCTGCTGTTTCAGGAATCTCACCTGCTCGACAAGCTGCGCTCGGCCCATGCCGAGCTGATTCTGCTGTCGCAGACCGATGCGCTGACGGGTCTGGCCAACCGCCGCGCCATGGACGAGTACCTGCGCCAGGTCTGGGCCAGCACACAGGCCGAACCTCAGGCGGTGTCCCTGTTGCTGATCGAGGTCGATCAGTTGCGCGGGGGCTCGGCCAGCAGTGCCGTTCGCCGATCGATCGAGCAATGTCTGCGCGAGGTGTCTCAGGTGCTGGTGGCCAGCGTGCGTCCCAAGGACCTGATGGTCCGGTTCGATGCGCAGACCTTTGCCGCCATCCTGCCCGATGCCGAGAACATCGAAGCCATGGTGGCGGCTGATCGGCTGCTGGATCTGGTGCGCAGCGTGCCGTCGCCGGCCTCAGGCGATGGGCAGATCACTTTGAGCATTGGCGTGGCCACAGCCGTGCCTGCGGACGGCGTCAGCTCACCGGAGTCCCTGGTCGAGCGCGCCCAGCGCGCCCTGGCCCGGGCCACCGTGGCCGGGCGGGATCAGGTCAGCAGTTGAGGCGGCATCAAGCCTGCAGATCCAGTCGGATGTAGCGGGTCTCCTGCTCCTGGGGCTCGCCGGGGTGGTCCGAGATCACGAAGCCCAGCTTGCGTGCCAGCTCCAGCATGCCCGTGTTGGCTCGCAGCACGGTTCCCACCACCTCCTGGGTGCCACGGGCCTTGAGGTGGGCAATGAGCTTGTCCATCAGACGACGGCCCAGGCCGCTGCCCTTGAGGTCCGAGCGCACCAGCACGCCAAATTCGGCGGTGTGGTTGTCCGGGTCCACGCTGGCCCGCACAGCCCCCAAGGTCTCCTGGCCGCCGTCGGGCAGGGCGCGCGTGGCAATGAAGGCCATCTCGCGGGCATAGTCGATCTGGGTCAGCCGGGCCAGTTCGCTGTGCTCGATGCTGCGGCGGCTGTAGAGGATGCGCATGCGGATGTCCTGCGGGTCGATCCGGGACAGGAACTCCAGGTGCTGGGCTTCATCCTCGGGTCGGATCGGGCGCAGGGTGACGGTCTGGTCACGCCATTCAAAGGTTTCGATCAGGTGCTGCGGGTAAGGCTGAATGGCCAGCTTGTCGGCACCGGCCGGCCGTTGGGCCGAGACACGCACCCGGGCATCCAGGGCCACAGCCCCTTCGTGGTTGACCAGCAAGGGGTTGATGTCCAGCTCGGCCAGCTCGGGCAGGTCCACCAGCAATTGCGAGACGGCCACCAGCACCTGGGCGACGGCGTGGATGTCGGCGGCGGGCTCGTCGCGGTAGCCGCGCAGCAGCTTGACCACGCGCGTGCGGTTGATCTGGGCCATGGCCAGGTTGGTGTTCAGGGGTGGCAGGCTCAAGGCGCTGTCGGCCATCACCTCCACGGCGATGCCACCCTGGCCGAACAGGATCACGGGGCCGAACACGGGGTCGGTGCTGGTGCCGATGATCAGTTCGTGGGCGTGCTTCTTGCGCACCATGGGCTGCACGGTGAAGCCCTGCACGTGCGCATCGGGGCGCAACTCGGTGACCCGAGCCAGCATGCTGCGGCAGGCCTCGGCCAGCTCGGCCGCGCTGCCGATGTTCAGGCGCACGCCGCCCACATCGGACTTGTGGCTGATCTCGGGCGACAGGATCTTGAGGGCCACGGGGTAGCCCATGGCGTCGGCCGCCGCTTGCGCCTCGGCGGCGGTGGGGCCGACCACGCGGGTGGGCACCACCGGCAGGCCGGCCGCGGCCAGCAGGGCCTTGGCCTCGGGCTCGGTCAGCAACTCGCGGCCGCTGTCCAGCACCTCCTTGACGATCTGGCGCATGAGGGGCAGGTCCACCGGTTGCTCGGCCGTTCGGGCCGGTGGGGTCTGCATCAGCTCTTCCTGGTGCAGGCGGTAGGTTCGCAAAAAAGAGAGCGCACGAACCGCCTGCTCGGGGGTGTCAAAGTCAGGCACGCCGGCACTGCGGAACAGTTGGCGGGCGTTGGCGACGGCCTGATCGCCCAGCCAGCAGCCCAGCACCCGATGTGGCTTGGTGCTCACGCGCGGCAGCAAGGTCTGGGCAATGTCGGTGCTGGGCACGATGGCCGTGGGCGCGTGGATGAACAGGATGGCACTGTCGGTGTCTTGCGAGAGTGCCTCCAGGGCCTGGGCATAGCGATCGGCGGGCGCATCACCAATGATGTCGACCGGGTTGGCGTGGGACCAGTTGGCCGGCAGCACGGCGTTCAGGCGGGTCAGCATGTCGGGCGTCAAGGTGGCCAGGGGCACGCCTTCGGCAGAGGCCGCATCGGCTGCCATGACCCCGGCACCGCCGCCGTTGGTCAGCACGATCAACTGGCCCGAGGGGCCGTCGCGGAAGCGCGACAGGGTCTCTGCCGCCAGGAACAGGTCCTGCAGCGTGTCCACACGCAGCATGCCGGCGCGGGCAAAGGCGGCGTCGAACACGGCGTCCGACCCTGCCAGCGCGCCGGTGTGTGAGGCGGCGGCCTGTTGCCCCGCAGCCGAGCGGCCTGACTTGACCACGATCACGGGTTTGTTGCGGGCCGCCGCGCGTGCCGCTGACATGAACTTGCGGGGCTGCTCGATGCTTTCAACGTACAGCAAGATGGCTCGGGTCTTGGGGTCACTGCCCAGGAAGTCGAGCATGTCGCCAAAGTCCACGTCGGCGTGTTCGCCCAGCGAGACAAAGTGCGAAAACCCGATCCCGCGCGAGCCGGCCCAGTCCAGCATGGCCGTGACCAGCGCACCCGATTGCGACACAAAGGCCAGCTCGCCCTTTTGGGCGCCAATGTGCGCGAAGCTGGCGTTCAGCCCCAGGTGCGGCACGAGCATGCCGATGCAATTGGGCCCCAGGATGCGCAGCGTGTGTTTGCGAGCCGCCTTGAGCATGGCCTGTTTTTGCTCGGCGCTCATGCCTGCGGTGACCACGACGGCCGCGCGGGTGCCGCGCTCACCCAGCTCCTTGATCAGCGTGACCACGGTGTCCACCGGGGTGCAGATCACGGCCAGGTCAGGGGCGGCGGGCAGGCTTCTCACGCTGGCGTAGGCGGGCACACCGTCGATCTCCCCGTCCAGCTTGGGATTGACCGGGTAGAGCGTGCCTTGGTAGCCGCCTTCTCGCAGGTTGCGCCACACGGTGGCACCCACGCTGGAGGCGCGGTGCGAGGCACCAAACACGGCCACGGAGGCCGGAGCGAAGAGGGTGTCGAGGTTGCGGATGCTCATGCCGCAAGGTTACAACGACATGCTCAATCTGACGAGAGAGCGACCCACCAGATGCGAAGGCGCATGCCGATCTCGCTGGTGTAGCCTGCCGTGGGGCTTCTGAGGCGCCCCTTGGCATCGATCACGACCATGGCGGGCACGGCCTGAAAACCAAAGGCCCGCGCGATGTCACCTTGGGGGTCCACCGCGGTGTGCCAGGTCAACTGGCGTTGCTGAAGGACCCGTTGCACGGTGCTCGGGTTGCCGGACTGCATGGCCACGGTCAACACGGGCCAGTCCTGGCTCAGCCGGGTGATGCTGTGTTCTTCGGTGCGGCAAATGGGACACCACTCGGCCCAGAAGTGCAGCACCACGGGCCGGCCCGGGTGGGCGGCACGCCATTGAACCAGGGTGGTGTGGTGGGTGCGGCCATCGGCCCGCACGAGCGTCAGGGGCAGGTCGGGCGCGAGCCCGACCGGCACGTGACGCGTCTGCCACCATTGCACGCCCAGCAGGGCGACCAGCACCATCAGGAGGGTGCCCAGGTGGTGCTTCCAGCGTGACATCAGCCTTTTTTCATGGGGCAGGTGCTCAAGCCGAAGGGCAGGTAGGCGGGGCAGAAGCGGAAAGTGCCCGTGGCCAGGGGCACCACGCCGATCCAGCCCCACAGGCCGATGGTGCCGGTGGCGGCCCCGGCGATCAGGGCCAGGCCTGCGGTGATGCGCACGACGCGATCGATGGTTCCAACGTTTGCTTTCATGGTCTTTCTCCTTGGGGGTGACGGGGGTTATTCAAAAGAGGGTGGTTCAGGTTTGACCACGGGCTTGCCCGCTTGCGCCCAGGCGTCGATCCCGCCCGCGATGGACTTCACATCGAGGTAACCCATGTCCTGCATGGCGCAGGCCGCCAATGCCGCCCTGCCACTGGTCTTGCAGTACAGAACCACCCGGAGGTCCCGTGGGGCCATCTGGGGCATGCCGCTGAGCTTGAACTCCAGCAAGCCGCGTGGCAAGAGGATGGCGCCGGGAATGTGCCCGGCGGCAAATTCATCGGCTTCTCGGACATCGATCAGGACATCGGCGTCCCGGATGGCCTGTTCAGCCTGATCCAGGGGGATTTCCTGGATGCGTGTCTTGGCCTGGGTGACCAGATCGTGGGCGGTTTTCATGGCGGTGGCCTTCACAGTGCGTTCAGAGGGATCTTGAGGTAAGACACACCGTTGCTGTCCTTGGGCGGCATCTCGCCCGCGCGGATGTTGATCTGTACCGCAGGCAGGATCAGCACGGGCATCTCCAGGGTGGCATCGCGCGCCTGCCGCATTTTCACGAAGGCTTCCTCGCTGATGCCGTCGTGCACGTGGATGTTGCCCTGGCGTTGGGCGGCCACGGTGGTCTCCCAGACGGGTGCTCGGTCGGTGGGCGGGTAGTCATGGCACATGAACAGGCGCGTGTGATCGGGCAGGCTCAGCAGCTTGCGCACCGAGGCGTACAACTGGTGGGCGTTGCCGCCAGGGAAGTCACAACGCGCCGTGCCCACGTCAGGCATGAAGAGGGTGTCGCCCACGAACACGGCGTCGCCGATCTGATAGGCCATGCAGGCCGGGGTGTGCCCGGGCACTGAGATGGCCTTGGCGGTCAGGGCGCCAATGGCAAAACACTCGCCGTCCTGCAGCAGGTGGTCGAACTGGCGGCCATCGGGGTGGAACTCAGGCTCCAGGTTGAAGATGCCCTTGAACACAGCCTGCACGCCGGTGATGCCGGCACCAATGGCGACCTGGCCGCCCAGTTGCTGTCGCAGGTAGGGGGCCGCCGACAGGTGGTCGGCGTGTGCGTGGGTCTCCAGGATCCATTGCACCTGCAACTCGTGGGACTTCACAAAGGCGATCAACCGGTCTGCCGACGTGGTGCGTGTGCGCCCCGATTTGGGGTCGTAGTCCAGCACGGAATCAATGATGGCGCAGGCCGAACCGGGCTTGTCATAGACCACGTAGCTCACGGTCCAGGTGGCGGGGTCAAAAAAGCCTTGCACGGTGGGGTTCATGGCGTGTTCCTGCGCGGGAGAGTGTCCCAATGCTAACAGTATATTGACTGATATAATGTCGGTCAATATACTGGATTCGTCCTTCCTGCTCTGGAGCCTCATCGTCATGAATGCCAGCACTGTCATGGACCTTGATGCCTTGCGCGCATCGTCCCTCAAGGCCAGCCGCCTGATGAAGGTGTTGTCCAACCCCGACCGAATGCTGCTGCTGTGTCAGTTGGCCGAGGCCGAGAAGCGGGTGGGGGAGCTGGAGTCGCTCCTGGGCATCGTGCAGCCCACGCTGTCGCAGCAGTTGGGGGTCTTGCGCGATGAAGGCCTGGTCAGCACGCGCCGCGAGGGCAAGCACATCTACTACCGCATTGACAGCCCGCAGGCCCTGGCCGTGATGCGTGTGCTCTACCAGCAGTTCTGTGACACGGCCGAGGAGCGTGACGCATGACGGTGGACTGGCTCCATTTCACACCCTGGACGGCACTGTCGGGTGGCCTGTTGCTGGGTCTGGCCGCAGCGCTTTTTGTGCTGCTCAACGGCAGGGTGATGGGCATCAGCGGCATCGTCGGTGGCCTGCTCTGGCCGGTCAGGGGCGATGTGGCCTGGCGCGTGGCCTTCCTGGCGGGCATGCTGGCTGCACCTTGGCTCTACGCTCAGGTGACGGTGCCTGTGATGCCTCGCATCGACGCGGGCTGGGTCACCGTGGTGGTCTCCGGCCTGCTTGTGGGCGTGGGCACCCGATATGGTTCGGGTTGTACCAGCGGTCATGGGGTGTGCGGGCTGTCGCGCCTTTCACTCCGATCCCTGGTGGCCACGGGGGCCTTCATGGTGGCCGGCTTTGTCACGGTCTACGTCGTGCGTCACATGCTGACCTGATCGCAAGGAGAGACGCTTGAAACACCGTTTGAGTGAATTTGCTGCAGGTCTGATCTTTGGCATCGGCCTGATCCTGTCGGGCATGACCGATCCGGGCAAGGTGCTGGGCTTTCTGGACCTGGCCGGTGCCTGGGACCCTTCGCTGGCCCTGGTCATGGGTGGGGCCATCCTGGTCGGTGGGTTGGGCTTCTGGTGGGCTCAGAGGCGGACTGTCAACCTCCTGGGGGGCGAACTGAACCTGTCACAGTCCACCCTGATCGACCGGCGCCTGGTGCTGGGCAGCCTGACCTTCGGGGTGGGGTGGGGGCTGGCCGGTTTTTGCCCAGGGCCTGCCCTGGTCTCGCTGGGCGCGGGTCAGCCCAAGGCCATTGTCTTTGTGCTGGCCATGGTGGTGGGCATGGGGCTGTTCGAGTGGTTGGAGCGCCGCAAGGGCGCTTGATCACGGCGGTACTGCTGTCTTGCCTTTGGCGCTGTACGGACAGTGGTTGGGCCGTGGGCCGACCTGCGGATGCTTGCGACAGGTGTTGGGGCGCTGGTCATAGACGGTGCAGCGCCGGGTGGTGGCATCGAGGAACAGGCAGTCGCCACTGGCGCGGCGTGCCAGCGTGAAAATCTCGTGCTTGAAGTTGAAGTGCTCAAGCAGCCCTGCTTTGGTCAGGCGCTTGGCGATCTGCTTGGGGGCTTCGTGCTCGGCCTCGAAGGGGTCGACCAGGGTCAGGCGGACCAGATCGGGCAGTTTGACCTCGACCGGCATGGTGCAGCAATTGGCCACGCAACTGTCGCACAGGCCATTGCGGTAGCGCGTCCAGGTGTCGGGTCGATCAACGTCGACCAGGTAAATCGATGGCTTCACGGCGTGACTTCTTCCAGGGTCTGGAGTGTAAGGATCTTTCCGCCCGCTCGCGTTTGTTACTCGTGTCTGCATAATGTTGGAAATGGTGAAACATTCATGCCATGAGCCCTGACGAATCCCTGGACGCCGCCCCCACGACGGCCAACGGCCGCCGACGCCTGAACGAGCTGTTCACCCGCGAGCAGATCGCGCTGCTCACGGCCCGATCGGACTGGCGAGGTGCCTGGGCCCTGGCATCCACCTGGTTGATCGTCGGGCTGGCCCTGGCGGTGCTGGCACGGTGGCCCCACGTGTTGACGTTTGTGGGCGCGGTCATCGTCATTGGCGGGCGCCAGTTGTGCATGGGCATCTTGCAGCACGAAGGGGCGCATCGCACCCTGTTCAAGACCCGAGCACTCAACGACACCCTCACCGACTGGCTGGCCGCCCGACCCATCTGGCTCGATCTGGGCCTGTACCGTGCCCACCACCACGTGCACCACACCCAGACCGGCACCCCGGCCGACCCTGACCTCTCGCTGCACGAGGGCTTTCCGGTGACGCGTGCCTCGCTGACCCGCAAGCTGTTGCGTGACGCCCTGGGCCTGACCGGCCTCAAGAGCGTGTATGGCCATGTGCTGATGGACGCCGGCGTCATCCGATGGACCGTGGCCAACGACATCGTCCGCCTGCCCGCCAACGGCCGGCGCCTGCCACAGTACGTGGGCAGGGCGCTGCGCCAGATGGCGCCCATGCTGATCACCAATGGCGTGCTGTGGGGGGTGCTGGCCTTGATGGGGCACGCCTGGCTGTATGCGGCGTGGGTGGTGGCCTTTTTGACCACCTTGCCCTTGTTCACGCGCATCCGATCCATCGCAGAGCATGGTTGCCTGGCGCGCACGCCCGACATGTTCCGCAACACCCGCACCACGCGTGCCGGCTGGCTGGCCCGCCTGACCGTGGCCCCGCTCCACGTCAACTACCACCAGGAACACCACCTGATGGCTTCGGTGCCCTACTACCGGCTTCCCTTGATGCATCGGCTGCTGCAGGACAAGTTGACGCTGCCCGCCGCGCCGGGATATCTGGAGGTGCTCAGTTTGGCCAGCGCGGGCCGGGTGTCCTGAATTGCATTTGCCAATCCTGTTGATTTCAGTCCCCGCGCAGAGATCCTCCCGCAGGAGAACGTAGACTCGGGAGCGATGTCTCTGCTCTTGCTCCTTCTGCTACCGTTCCTGGGCAGCGCCGTCGCCGCGCTGTTGCCCACCAGTGCCCGCAATCTGGAATCATTGTGGGCGGCGCTGGTGGCGTTGGTGGTGGCGGTGCAACTGGCCTGGCTGTACCCGCAGATCAGTGCCGGTGCCGTGGTCGCCGAGCGCCTGGTCTGGCTGCCCAGTCTGGGCATCGACTTCGTGGTGCGCCTGGACGGCTTTGCGTGGATGTTCGCGATGCTGGTCAGCGGCATGGGCCTGCTGGTCAGCATCTACGCGCGCTACTACCTCTCAGCCAATGACCCGGCCGCACGCTTCTATTCGCTGCTGCTGGGCTTCATGGGTGCGATGCTGGGCGTTGTCGTCTCGGGCAACCTGGTGCAGCTGGTGTTGTTCTGGGAGCTGACCAGCGTTTTCTCGTTCCTGCTCATTGGCTATTGGACCCACCGCAAGGATGCACGCCGTGGCGCTCGCATGGCCTTCACCGTCACGGCCACCGGAGGCCTGGCTTTGCTGGCCGGCGTGCTGCTGCTGGGCCACATCACCGGCAGCTACGAGCTGGATGTGGTGCTGCAGGCGGGCGATGTGGTGCGCGCGCACCCGCTCTACCCCGTGGTGCTGGGCCTGGTGTTGCTGGGGGCACTGACCAAAAGCGCACAGTTCCCGTTCCACTTCTGGCTCCCGCGCGCCATGGCGGCGCCCACGCCGGTGTCGGCCTACCTGCATTCCGCCACGATGGTCAAGGCCGGCGTCTTCCTGCTGGCCCGGTTGTGGCCGGTGCTGTCCGGCACCGATGAATGGTTCTGGATCGTGGGAGGCTCGGGCCTGTTGACGCTGCTGCTGGGCAGCTACGTCGCGATGTTTCAGAACGACCTGAAAGGTCTGCTGGCGTATTCCACCATCAGCCACCTGGGCCTGATCACCTTGCTCCTGGGGCTGAACAGCCCGCTGGCTGCTGTGGCCGCCGTGTTCCACATGATGAACCATGCGACCTTCAAGGCCTCGCTGTTCATGTCGGTGGGCATCATCGACCACGAGAGCGGCACGCGTGACATGCGTCGGCTGGACGGCCTGTTCCGCTTCATGCCCATCACAGGTACGCTGGCCATTGTGGCTTGTGCGGCGATGGCTGGCGTGCCCCTGCTCAACGGCTTCCTGTCCAAAGAGATGTTCTTTGCCGAGACCGTCTTCGTCACGGCGCACCCTGCCATCGAGTACGGTCTGCCTGCGGCGGCCACACTGGCCGGCGTGTTCGCGGTGGTGTATTCGCTGCGGTTTGGCCACGACGTGTTCTTCGGCCCGCCGCCCACCGATTGCCCGCGAGTGCCGCATGAGCCGGTGCACTGGATGCGCGTTCCGGTCGAGCTTC
Source organism: Aquabacterium sp. (assembly GCA_035438885.1). Classification (GTDB taxonomy): domain Bacteria; phylum Pseudomonadota; class Gammaproteobacteria; order Burkholderiales; family Burkholderiaceae_C; genus Aquabacterium. Next base: position 18,767 of record DAORJC010000018.1, read on the forward strand.
TGGTGCTGGCATGTGTGGTGGTGGGTACGCTGCCGGCCTGGTCCATCGGGCCTGTGCTGGCCATGGCGGCTCAACCGGTGGTCGGCGGAACGCTGCCTCACTACAGCCTGGCGGTCTGGCATGGCTTCAACACCCCGCTGGTGATGAGTCTGCTGGCCACGGTGGGCGGCCTCCTCGTCTACTTGCGTTTTGCCGATCGCTTCAAGCAGCGCCGCAGCCGCGCTGTGCCGCTGTTGCTGGGCCTGAACGGTCAGCGCCTGTTTGAGAATCTGCTGGCACGCGTCTCGACCTCGGCACGCAAGCTGGTGCGCTGGCTCGGAACCCGTCGGCTGCAGCCGCAGTTGTTCTTCATGCTCCTGATCGCAGCCCTGGCAGGCCTGGGCTCGGCGCTGATCGTGCCGTTGACCTGGGGTGACCGGGCCCGTGTGCCGGCCACGCCCGAGATTGTGTTGCTGTGGGTGATCGCAGGGGCGTGCGCCATCGGTGCGGCCAACCAGGCCAAGTTCCACCGTCTGGCCGCCCTGACGATGCTCAGTGTGGTGGGCCTGGCGCTGTGCATCACCTTTGCCTGGTTTTCTGCACCCGATCTGGCGCTGACCCAGTTGGCCATCGAGGTGGCCACCCTGGTGTTGTTCCTCCTCGGGCTGCGCTGGATGCCCAAGCGTGTCGAGGCCGATGACCCGCGCACGCGCGACCGTGACCGCTGGCGTCGCCGCCGAGACATGGTGTTGGCTGTGGCCATTGGGGCCGGGCTGTCGGCGCTGTCGTATGCCTTGCTGACGCGGCAAGCGCCGCAGTCGATCTCGCCGTTTTTCATCGAGAGGGCGCTGCCTGAGGGTGGGGGCACGAACGTGGTGAACGTGATGCTGGTCGACTTCCGTGCGTTCGACACGCTGGGCGAGATCACCGTGCTTGGCATTGTCGGCATCACGGTCTATGCGCTCTTGCGGCGCTTCCGGCCGGCGCAAGAGACGGTCGAGACAACGCCGCAGCAACAGTCAACCGCCGAGGCTGCAGGTGCCGACCTGATCGACCGCGATGGAGACGGAGACGAGCACTTGCCGCCTTACCTGGAAGTGCCGGCGGTGCTGGTGAGGCTGCTGCTTCCGGTTGCTGGTCTGTTTGCCTTCCACCTCTTCATGCGCGGCCACAACGAACCGGGTGGCGGTTTTGTCGCTGGCCTGGTGGTGGCCATCGCGTTCATCGCGCAGTACATGATCAGCGGCACGCGATGGGTGGAGGAGCGGATGCACTTGTTGCCCACGCGATGGGTCGCCATCGGCCTGCTGATTGCCGTCGGGACCGGTCTGGGCTCGCTGGCGCTGGGACATCCCTTCCTGACCACACACACGGCCCACGTCAACTGGCCCTTGGTGGGTGAGGTGCACCTGCCCACCGCCGCCCTCTTTGACCTTGGTGTGTTCGCGGTGGTGCTTGGGTCGACGCTTCTCCTGTTGATCGCCCTTGCCCACCAGTCGTTGCGTGCCCGTCGCCAGCATGCGATGACGGTTGCGGAAGGGGGGGGCGGCTGATGGAGGTGGTGATCTCGATCGCCATTGGCGTGATGGCCAGCGCCGGCGTGTGGCTGGTGTTGCGGCCGCGAACATTCCAGGTATTGATCGGCCTGACGTTGCTGTCCTATGCCGTCAACCTGTTCATCTTCAGTGTCGGTAGCCTGGCCATCGGCCGTGAGCCCATCGTCCGACCGGGGCTGGCGGCTGACCTTGTCAACTACAGTGACCCGCTGCCCCAGTCCTTGGTCCTGACGGCCATCGTCATCGGCTTTGCGACCACGGCATTGTTCCTGGTGGTGTTGCTGGCGTTGCGCGGCTTGTCCGGCGGTGACCACGTCGACGGGCAGGAGGAGCGGCCTTGATGACCCCGGACCACTGGCTGGTTGCGCCCGTGCTGCTGCCGCTGGCCACGGCAGCGCTCATGCTGCTGTTGGGTGAACGTCAGCGCCGGCGCGACATGAACGCGGCGATCAACGTCTTGTCGACGGCCATGGGGCTGGCGATCGCGGTGAGCCTGCTGCTGGATGTGGCTCAGCGTGACGCACCCGCGGCGTTCGGCATCTACCTGCCAGGCAACTGGTCTGTTCCGTTCGGCATCGTGCTGGTCGCCGACAGGCTGTCGGCGCTGATGGCGGTGCTGACCGGCTGCGTCGGCCTGGCCTCGCTGCTGTATGCCTTGGCGCGCTGGCAGCACGCAGGCGCGTATTTTCATGTGTTGTTCCAGTTGCAGTTGATGGGGCTCTACGGCGCCTTCCTGACTGCCGACCTGTTCAACCTCTTCGTCTTCTTTGAAGTGCTGCTGGCGGCCAGCTACGGCCTGCTGCTGCATGGCGGCGGCGGTGCACGGGTGCGTGCCGGGTTGCACTACATCGCCATCAACCTGGTCGCCTCGTTGCTGTTCCTGATCGGGGTGGCGGTGCTGTATGGCGTCACGGGGACGCTCAACATGGCCGACATCGCACAAAAGCTGCCTGCCGTCCCCGCCGACGACCGGGGGTTGCTGCACGCGGGTGCGGCCATCCTGGCCATCGCCTTCCTGGCCAAGGCCGGGCTCTGGCCGCTGAACTTCTGGCTGCCGTCTGCCTACGCCGCCGCCAGCGCGCCAGCCGCAGCGGTGTTTGCGATCCTGACCAAGGTGGGCGTCTATGCCGTCCTGCGGCTGTGGACGCTGTGCTTCCCGGCCGATGCGGGCGCCTCGGCGGGATTTGGTGGCGCAGTGCTGGTGTGGGGGGGCACGGCGACGCTGGCCTTTGGTGCGGTGGGCATGCTGGCCTCGCAGCAGTTGGCACGACTGGCGGGCTATTCGGTGATTGCGTCCTCGGGCACGCTGATTGCCGCCATTGGCTTTGACATCCCGGCGCTCACCGGGGGGGCGATCTTCTACCTTGTCAGCTCCACATTGGCCGGCTGCGCCCTGTTCTTGCTGGTGGAGCTGCTGGAGCGATCTCGACAGGTCGAGGTGGGCCCGGAACAATTGGACGACGGCAGCCATGCCTTGGTCACGTTCCTCGATGAGGCGGCTCACGCGGGCGTCAATCTTGACGACAACGAAGAGGCACTGATCGGCCGGGCCATTCCGGCCGGATTGGCCTTCCTGGGGGTGGCCTTCACGGTCTGCGCGATGGTCACTGCCGGCCTGCCACCGCTGTCGGGCTTTGTGGCCAAGGTGGCCATGCTGTCTGCGCTGCTTGAGCAGCCCAGGCCGGCTGCCTGGACGCTGTTCGGGTGGCTGATCTTGTCGGGCCTGCTGGGCGCCATTGCGCTGATGCGTGTGGGCATGCGTCACTTCTGGACCGCACAGGACCGTCCGGCGCCACGCCTGCGCGTGATCGAGGCACTGCCCATTGCCGCGCTGCTGGCCCTGGCGATGACCCTGGTGCTGCAGGCCGATGCCGGGCTCACTTACGCTCGTGCCACGGCCGACTCGCTGCATCGCCCCGCGCTGTACATTGATGCGGTGATGGGGGTCCGCCCCGTTGTGAGCCATGAGGAGGCATTGCCATGAAGCGCCTGCTGCCATCGCCCTGGCTGTCGTTGGGCCTGCTGGGCGGCTGGTTGCTGCTGACCCGCAGCTTCAGCATCGGCCAGATGCTGATGGGCCTCACCGTGGCGGTGGTGATGCCACTGCTGATGGCCCCACTGCGCCCTCGACCCGGGCCACTGCGACGCTGGGGCGTGCTCATGCGCCTGATCCTGCGGGTCGGACGCGACGTGCTGTGGTCGGCCGTTCAGGTCGCTGTGGGCGTCTGGCGGTCGCGGTCACACCCACCGCGCGGCACCTTCGTCCAGGTGCCGCTGGACTTGCGCGATGTGCATGCGCTCGCGGCGCTGGCGATGATCACGGCCGTCGTGCCGGGCACCGTCTGGTCAGAACTCGCGCCCGACCGCAGTGCGTTGCTGATCCATGTCTTTGACCTCGAGGATGAGGCCGCCTTCATCCGCCACTTCAAGACTGACTATGAGCAGCCCTTGATGGAGATTTTCGAATGAGCCCACTGCTGTCACTGGCGATCACCGCCACGCTGATCCTGTACGTCGTCGCCATGGGCTTTGGCATGGCGCGCCTGTTTCGTGGGCCGAGCGCGCAGGATCGCCTGTTGGCCATGGACTTCATCTACGTGGTGGGCATGCTGATCATGCTGGTGCTGGCCATCCGCTACAACAGCGAGATGTACTTTGAAGGCGCGCTGATGATGGTGTTGTTCGGCTTTGTCGGGTCAGTCGCCATGGCCAAGTTCCTGCTGCGCGGCGAGGTGATCTGATCATGCCCCCTCTGGTAGAAATCTTGGTGGCGGTGCTGTTGTTGGGCAGCGGGCTCGTGGTGCTGGTGGCGGCACTGGGGCTGTGGCGCCTGCCTGATTTCTTTCTGCGCATGCACGCACCTGCCCTGGCCTCCACATTGGCCGCATGGATCGTGACCTTCGCGTCCATCGTGCACTTCAGTGCGCGGGGATCGGGCCTGGCCCTGCACGTCTGGCTGATCATCATCGTGCTGTCGATCACGGCCCCTGTCACGACCATCGTGCTGGCCCGAGCCGCGTTGTTCCGAAGGCGTCAGGCTGGCGATCCCTTGCCGGCGCCGCTGGAGCAGCGGCGCTGAGCCGAATCCACCGCCTCGGGGTGCAGCCTGGACGTGCTCAGGCTGGCAGCATCACCTCAAAGGTGATGCCCAGGCCACTCTTGCCCCCGCGCGCGCCACGCTGCGAGTTGACGTACAGGCGGCGGCCATCGGGCGAGAAAGCCGGCCCCGTCAGCTCGGAGCCATCCTGCCCCAGCAGCCTGAGCAGCACCTTCACGCGGCCATCGGGCAGGATCACGCACAACTCCATGTTGCCGCCGTCTTCGGCCACCAGCACGTCGCCGCGCGAACTCACCGTCAGGTTGTCCACGCCCGACAGCACGCGTTGCTCCGGGTTCGCGGTTTCAAAATCGTAGATGGTCTGCAGGGTTTGCTGGACCGGGTCGAACGCCCAGATCCGGTTGTCGCCCTTGGTTGCGAAATAGACGATGCCATTGAAGTACCACAGCCCTTCGCCACCCTTGAACACGGTGCCAGGGGCTTTGGCCAGCAGGGCACGCACCGTGCTTTGTGCCACGGTCGGGTTGCGAACATCGACCCACTCCACCGCTTGCGCCTGGGTGACATCAAAGCTTGCAGGCGGGTAGGCGTCATCCGCCAGGCCACGGATTCGCAACACCTGCAGTTTGCCGCTCTTCAGGGCAGGCCGATCCGCCGATGCCGGCCAGTCGGTGCTGCTGCACACGAAGCGATAAAAGCGACCATCGCCTGTGTCTTCTGTCAGGTACAGGGTCTTGTGCACCGGGTCCACGGCCACCGCCTCGTGTTTGAAAATGCCCAGGGCGGGCCGTTCCACGGCCTGAGATGCCTGGCCCAGGGGCTGGCATTCCCAGACCCGGCCTGTGTTGGTTTCTTCGCCGGACAACCAGGTGCCCCAGGGCGTGGCGCCGCCCGCGCAGTTCATGCTGCTGCCTTTGAGGATGCGGCGCGAGTCGAGCACTTGCCCGGTGCGATCAAAGCGCAAGGTGCTCACGCCGCCCAGGCCAAGGGGCACTTCGCTGTTGTTCACATAGACCCAGCCCCCATCGGGCGCTGCGAAGGTGGCACCACCATCGGGAAAGGTGTGCCAGACGTTGGTGGCGGTCGGGCAGGGCTTCTGGCCAGACACCGCCACGACGCGCGCGCTGAAACCCGGGGGCAGGCACAGGCCGTTGGCATCGGGCTCACCCAGTGGGCCCAGATTGGCAAAATCAAAGCCGCTGCCCTGAGACTGGGCCAGGGCCGGCAGGCCCATGGACGCGAGGCCGAAGGCTCCGGCGGTCAAGAAGCACTGGCGCAGGAAGTCGCGTCGGTCAGCTTCCGGGTGGGTCGATGTGAGCAAGGTCATGGGGCGCGTCTCCTGGAAATGGCTGACGTATAAGGTCTGCCGTTCGTGCGTGGTGCGCCATGATAGGGGAATCTGTCTCGTCCTTCTGGCCCTGTGCAGTTTTGTCGAACAAGGGTCCGAAACGCAAAAAAGCCCTGTCAGCCAGATCGGCGTACAGGGCTCTTGAATGCTGGTGGCCTGGGGCGGAATCGAACCACCGACACGCGGATTTTCAATCCGCTGCTCTACCAACTGAGCTACCAGGCCTCTCGTTCAGTACTGCAATTGCTTGCAGTGCTCAGCGAAGACTCACACTATACATCAGTTTGCGGCTGTTTTTCGGTTGCGTGTCAGATCGACACCCAACTGCTTGAGCTTGCGATACAGGTGGGTGCGCTCTAGGCCGGTTTTCTCGGCCACGCGGGTCATGCTGCCGCCTTCACGCGCCAGATGGAACTCGAAGTACGCGCGCTCAAAGTCGTCACGGGCTTCGCGCAGGGGGCGGTCCAGCTCGAACACTTGCTCGTGCGACAGGCCAGGGGCTGGCGTGGGCATCACGGGCGCGCTGATCATGCCGCCGCCCATGCCACCCATGGCGCCGCCGGGGAGGTGGCCATTGCTGTGGTGGCCGCTCATGCTGCCCAGGTGGTCGCCACCACGGATGGCCACCAGTTGGGGCTGCCCGCCGTGGTTGTAGGACGGTGCGGCCGTGATGGGGGTGACGCTGGCCAGGTGTTGCGAGCCGCTCAGGGTCACGGGGCGCGCCATCTGGGCGGGTGCAGCCGGGGAGGGCTTGACCAGCGCCTGGTCCACCGCACGCAGCAGTTTCTGCATGGTGATGGGTTTTTCCAGGAAGGCCTGGGCGCCGACCTTGGTGGCCTCGACCGCCGTGTCGATGGTGCCGTGTCCCGACATCATGATCACCGGCATGGTCAGTTGGCCATTGGCGCCCCATTCCTTGAGCAGGGTGACGCCATCCACATCGGGCATCCAGATGTCCAGCAGCACCAGATCGGGCTTGCACTGCTCTCGCATCACACGGGCTTGTGCCGCGTTTTCGGCGAGTTCAACGGTGTGACCTTCGTCGGTCAGGATGTCCGACAAGAGGGCCCGGATGCCCAGTTCGTCGTCAACTACAAGGATAGTGGCCATGAATTTATTGCCTCATGCGGGTGAGCCGCTCGGTGAAGTGGCCCCCGGAGGTTGATTGGATGTCAGCTTCGAAAATGATATCGAAACTTGGGCGCCTCTAGAAGGGCTATCTGCTGAGGGATTCCCGGAGTCTGACAGGTTTCTGAGGCGAACCAGGGCTCCGTGCTCGTCCGCGATCTTCTTGACCACCGCCAGACCCAGGCCGGTGCCGTGCGATTTGGTGGTCACGTAGGGCTCAAAGGCGCGCTTGAGCACCTTTTCCGGAAAGCCTGGACCGTTGTCGCGCACGACCAGTCGAACCATGGGCGGCTGACCGTCGGTCGTGGCGCGCAACTCGGTTTGCAGGGTCACTTGCGGCGTCAGATCAGGCTGGGGCTGGTCGTGCACGGCATCCAGGGCGTTCTGAAGCAGGTTGTGCACCACCTGGCGCATGAGCGTGGCGTCGCCCTCGATCTGAGGCAGGGTGGGGTCCAGGTGGACCAGCAACTCGCCCGACTCGATGGCCTGGCCGTACAGGCCCAGCACCTCCTGGATCAGGCCGTTGAGGTTCAGCGGCGCCAGTCGCGGGGTGGGCAGGCGGGCAAAGTCGCGGAACTCGTTGATCAGGTTCTTGAGGGCCTGCACCTGGGTCACGATGGTGTTGACCGATCGGTTCAGCAGGTGCTGGCCGGGCTCGTCGAGCTTGTCCAGCAGCTTCATCTGCAGGCGCTCGGCCGACAGCTGGATGGGGGTCAGGGGGTTCTTGATCTCGTGGGCGACGCGGCGGGCCACTTCGCCCCAGGCCTTGGCGCGCTGGGCCGAGACCAGTTCGCTGATGTCGTCAAAGACGATCAGGCGGGCCTGGGCCGGCAGGTCGGCGCCGCGCACCAGCAGGGTCTGGAACTCCTGCGGGTCGGCCAGGGGGCGCTCGAAGGACTCTTGCCATTGCTGGCGCTCGCCGGGTTCGGGGTCGCTGGCATAGAGGGCAAAGCGGTCGTTGACAGCCTGGGCCATGTCCTTCAGGCCAGGCACGGCCTCCAGCGGCTGGCCCACATAGACCGACAGGGGCACACGCAGCAGGCGCGTGGCGCCAGGGTTGACGGTGTCGATGCGGCCCTGGGCGTCGAACATGATCACGCCGGAGTTGAGGTTGTCCAGGATGGTCTGCACCCGGGCGCGGGCGCTTTCCAGTTGCCGTGCGCTGCGGTCGGCCAGGGTGCGGGCGTCGGCCAGTTGCCGGGTCATGGCGGCAAAGTCGCGGGTCAGGCCACCCAGCTCGTCCTTGGACGCGAAGATGGGTTTGGGGCTGAGGTCGCCCCGGGCCACATCGCCCACGCCAGCGGCCAGCAGCAGCAGGGGGCGTGCGAGTTGCTGTCCCAGCACGGCTGCCAGCGCCAGTGCCAGGAACACGGCCAGCACCAGGGACAGGGTCAGGGTGCCGATGTACATGCGCCGCAGCCCCTGGCGGCCCAGGGATCGCTCCTGATATTCCTGGTAGGCGCTTTGCACGTTCAGGGCGTTGGTGACGAGTTCGGCCGGCAAGGACTGCACCACGTAGAGGTAGTGGCCCTTGCTTTGCAGGCTGATGCTGCGGTCAGGCATCCAGACCAGGGCGATCACGCGGGGGCGTTTGCCGGGGTCGTCCAGTCCATCGACCTGGGCCAGCAGGCCTCGGTTGCGGGCTTCCTGGCGCCAGGCACCGGGCAGGCGTTCGGTCATCAGGTTGCGGTCGGTGCCGTCCCCGGCGATGGTGTCGACGTTGCCGTCCTCGCTGACCATGGCGATCAGTTCGGCGCCCAGTTGCTCGCGCAGTCGCTCCAGCTCCAGCAGGGTGGGCTGGCCTTCGGGGCTGCCCCGGCCGGTGCCGCTGCTCAGGCGTTCGGCGGCCACCTGGGCCTTGCTGCCCAGGTCGTTGGCCAGGGTGTCCAGGGTGCTGCGGCCCAGGTTCAGGCCCGCTTCCAGCGCGCCTTCGACCCGCACGTCAAACCAGGTCTCGATGCTCCGCGCCACGAACTGGTAGGACACGCCATAGATCAGCAGGCCCGGAATCAGGGCCACGGTGGCAAAGATGCCCACCAGTTTGAGCAGCAACTGACTGCCGAACTTGCGCCGCCGGATGCGCACCGCCAGCCGGGTCAGGGCCAGCAGGATGACCAGGCCCAGCACGGCAGCCACGGCCACGTTGACCCAGAACAGCCAGGCAAAGTGCTGCTCGAAGCGCTCGCGGTTCTGGGTGGCAAACACCAGCATGAAGGCCAGCACCAGGCTGGCGCCCGAGATGGCCACGGTGCTGACGATCAGGGCCCAGCGGGTGGAGGTTCTGGAGCTCATCGGGCCAGGGTCACAGGCAGGCGCCTGAAGACGGACAAGGTCCAGTCGTCCTCGCCGCTCAGACCGATCTGCAGGGGGCGGGGCAGTTCGTTGCGGTCCAGGGCAAAGGTGAACTCCAGGTAGTGTTCACGGTCGTCGAGGGCCGGGGCGGGTTCGATCAGGCGCCACTGGGTGGCCTTGACCATCACGCCCATGGCCTCGCGCAGGCTGTCGTAGCTGTGGCTGAGGCCATCGAAACTGACACGCCAGTGTCGGGTCAGGGGCTGGTAGCTCAGGCGCCAGCGCTTCTCGGCCTGGGCCCGGGGCTTGTCGGTCCAGTACCAGCGGCTGCGGTAGAGCTCGGCCGTGGCCACAAACACCACCGAGACACCCCGGTTGAGGGCGTCTTCCACATCCTTGGGCAGGTCGACCCGCACGTCGTAGCTCACGCTCAGGGCTTCTTCGCTGCGCGTGACCTGGAGTTTGAGCAATTCCATGCCACGACGGGGGGCTGCCTGAGCCTGCAGTTGCGCCTGGGCTCGCGACACGGCAACGCTGGCCAGCACGGTGGCAGCCAGGGTCAGCAGTTGTCGTCGGCCAAGGGGGCGCATCGTGGCGGGGTCGGTCCTGTGGGGCGCGCCAGGGGCTCAAGCAGGCTTGTGCAGCAGCGCGTAGTAAAAGCCATCCCCCGTCAGAGGGGCGTCACCAGGGTATTCGACCACAGGCAGGAGGTGACCGGGGGCCATGCCCCGCAGGGCGTCGGGCTGGCGTTGCAAAAATGCTTCGATGCGGTGCTCGCCCTCTGCCTTGAAGACCGAGCAGGTGCAGTACAGCAGACGCCCGCCGGGTTTGAGCAGGGGCCACAGGGCATCCAGCAGCCGGTCCTGGATGTCGGCCAGGGGCTGGATGTCGGTGGCGCGGCGCAGCCAGCGCACGTCCGGGTGGCGGTGCACGATGCCCGAGGCGCTGCAGGGCGCGTCCAGCAGGATGGCGTCGAAGG
>DAORJC010000019.1:0-27868 GCA_035438885.1 Aquabacterium sp.
AGGGCGGGTTGGCCAGCACGTAGTCCACCTTGTGTTTGGGCTCGGTGATCAGGGCATCGGAGCGCTCCACCAGTGGTTCACCATCGAGCTCGCCGATGCTGTGCAAGAACAGGTTCATCAGGCACATGCGGCGGGTGTTGGGCACGATCTCGTTGCCGTAGAAGGTCTTGTCGCGCAAGAACTCTTTTTGGCGCCTGTCCAGCTTGGCGCCAGGCCGCGTCAGCCAGCTGTAGGCGCCCAGAAAAAATCCGCCCGTGCCACAGGCCGGGTCTGCAATCGTCTTCATGGGTTCGGGCCGCACGCAAGCCACCATCGCCTCAATCAACGCACGCGGCGTGAAGTACTGGCCCGCGCCGCTCTTGGTGTCTTCGGCGTTCTTTTGCAGCAGGCCTTCGTACAGATCACCCTTGGTGTCGGCGTCCAGGCTGATCCAGCTTTCAGCGTCGATCAACTGCACCAGGCGAGAGAGCTTGGCCGGGTCCTGGATTTTGTTCTGGGCCTTGAAAAAGATGGCGCCCAGCATGCCCGGCTCTTGCCCCAGCTTGTGCAGGGTGGCCAGGTAATGGGCTTCCAGCGGCTCACCCACCTTGCTGGTCAGGCTGGCCCAGTCATGGCCCTTGGGGATGTGGGTGTCGCGGTTGTAGGGCTCTTGCGCGTACTCGTGCGCGAGCTTGAGGAACAGCAGGTAGGTGAGCTGCTCCAGGTAGTCGCCATAGCCCACGCCATCGTCGCGCAAGGTGTGGCAGAAGTTCCAGACTTTCTGGACGAGGGAGGATGTGTTCATGTATCAGTCTTCGGAAAAAATTCGCCGCCCACCATCGTGTGGATGCGCCCAGGCAGGAGGGAGCTCACGTTACAAATTTTCTGAACCCAGTCGCTACTACTCATTTAGAATCAACCTTTGTAGGTAAGCGTGAGACTTGTAGAGGTTGCCAGCAATGGCAGCAGCCCGAACGGGTGGAACCCTCGAACTCAGGACCTACACCTCTTTCAAACGCCCGCACATGCGGGCGTTTTTCTTGGGCCGTTGGGGGCGCTGTCATGATGCGAGCCGTCCATCGTCTGCGGCCTGCAGAACACGGCTGACCTCTGCGGTGTCATCGCACCACAGCTTCAGCCCGTAGCCATCCGCACGCCCCTTGTTGCGGTAAATCGTTTTGCCCATCAGGCGCAAATAGCGGTCTTCAACCTCGCCATAGGGGTTGCGATGCACTGCGAAGAACACCCCCGACGCCACAGCATCAGCCAGTTGCAATCCAGCCAACTGGTCATGGTTGACGGCCCGTATGCGCTGCGGGTCCACCACGTTCCAGTCCACACGAACGTCGCTCCCTGCTTCGCCCTCTTTGAGTTTGTGCAGGTAGGCTCGCAGATCGTCGTAAGACATGGCGCTGCGGTTGGAGAACACCATCTCCACCATGCCATCACCCTGCCCAGTGCGGTGGTGGTCTCGGCACAGCCAGGACACCCGCTCCACCAGCAGCCGGGTGGCATATCTGTACAACGCATACGCCTGCTGCTGGAACACCTCTGGCTCGCGGATGGATGGCTTGTGCACCAGCACATTGACGGTGCGCAAGGATGCGCCGCCGATCAGGCGTGCCAGCGGCACGCGCTGCTCATGCTTGAGGTTTCGGAAGTGCAGCGCCTTTTTGGCATCTTTCTTCAAGAGCTCACGGGCCTGACGGGCCAGTTGCACCACCTGCAAATCGTTTTCCTTGCGGATGACCAGGGCCGACAACACGAACCAGCGCGAGCTACCTTGTTCATTGGGCAAGAACTTGAAGCCCTCGTCCCCCGATTCGTCCACATAGGCCACAAAGCTGGCGGTCATGCAGGCTCCTTGGGCTTGCGGCCACGCGGCTTTTTCACGGCGTCGCGTGCGGTCCGTTCGGTGCGGATGCGTTCCAGCAGCACGCTGGCGGGTTCGTCGTTCGGGTCTTGCGGCACCAGTTGGCCGGCGAAGGCGGCGCGCAGGATGTTTTGGCGTTGGGCGTTGGATTGCTTGAGGCTAAGCTCAATCGTTTGGTTCTGCTGATCGATTGACTGTTGCGCATCGGACAAAAGTGCCTCCACTTGCAATTGCTCTTCCATCGAGGACAAAGCAATCGGGATGGCGCGAATATGCGCAAGATTTACCCGTGGCCGACCGATCCCTTTCACGAACTTAACCACCGCATCACGTACCGGCTTGGAGTTGAGTTGAGCTACCAATAGCGAGGGCTCCATTAGACCTTTGTTTACGCGAACTCTTGCACAGTCCGCTTTCACGATTGCAGGGGTCACTCCATTTGGGATAATGCAAGCACGAGGTAAAACTTCACCTAGCATTGCAATCACAAGATCGTCTTCTTGAACAGCGTGCTTCAAGAGTTCCGAATAGTGCGACTCAGAAATGTGAGCTCTTGCGTCGACGAAAACGCCGTCACCAATGTTCTGCAAGCGAATGACGCGCGGACCGAAATCTTGGTAATGCGAGGATTTGAGATTTGAACCGAACGGACCGTCCGTGATTGCAGATTCATCCAGCGAACATTGATCCACACTCGCCCACACCCACCCCTGCGGCAACGCCGGCAAATTGGTGATGTCGAGCTGCACGGGCTCGGGGTATTTGGCCTGCCAGCCTTTGGGCGGGGCTTTGCCTTGGCTCTCGAACTTGGCCAGTTGCTTGGCTTCCCAGCGGGCGCGGCGCTCTTGCAGGATGCGCTCCAGCAGTTGCGCGCCGGTTTCGGTGGGTGTGTTCTTGGCGCGCCAGTCGGCGGTGAGCGCGCCTTCCACGGCGGCTTTCAGCAGCGACTGGCGGTATTGCGCCAGCTTCTTCTGCGCGGCCTTGAGTTCGGCTACACCAGCGTCGAGGTCGGAGAGCAGTTCTTCGAGTTTGGCGACGATGCGGGTTTGTTCGGCGAGTGGCGGGACTGGGAACGGTGCTGTCTCAAACTTCCCTTTGTTAATGATCGCTACTGTGGTAGCTGATGAGTGCTCTTGAAGCCAAGGTGACAGCGTCTGTGAGTAATAGAAACCATACTCGGGCAAAACTGATGACTCAAAGATGATGGCATTGATCTGTTGATTGGTCGTACTGGTGGTCTTGGTTATCGCAGTCTTACCAAGTATGCCGATGCAAGACACGAGTACGGCCTTGGGAGGTAGAAGCCGAGCCTTATTGAGCCCCCTTGCTGACAAAGTTTCAGGAGCTTTGCTCACTGATAAATCGTTCAACTGTGGCGGCTTAAAAAATGGAACTTCACCGCCATAGTTCTCTACATCTGATGTCGGCGGTGTGTTTCCGGTCACAACCTCCGCGATGTCTTTAAGAGTCACCCACTGCCAGGTTCGAGGAATTGGATGCAGATCACTCACGCCACCAACTCCCCATTCATCTCATCCATCAAGCCATCCAGTTCCTTGCCAAACAAGCCCCAGGCCTTTTGCAAGCCACCCTTGTCGGCCAGTTCCGCGTAATCAAAATCATCCCGGCTGATGCTGCAACTGCTGGCAATGTGCTCTTTCATCAAGCGCAGCCACTCGGTCTGCTCGGGCGTGAACGCCGTGCCGCGCTGCGCGTTGTGGCGCCAGATCCAGGCCTGAAAGCGCTTGTCCACCTCATCGGCAAAGGGCTTGAGTTCACCATCCAGCCCCATGGCAAATCGCACCAAGCTCACCAGGTCCGTCAGTTGGCGCTTGCGGTCCGCCCCCTTCACCTGCGTGGCCTGCACGCGGGCATAGGCGCTCCACAGGCGCTCGGTGGTGAGCATCAACGGCGGTTTGGCCAGGTGCTCGTGCAAGTCTTCGATCATGTCAAAGGTCAGCGCACGACGTTGGTAAGGCTGCTGGTAGAAAAAGCCCAGCGCCGCGATCTCATCCTTGTGGGCCGCGATGTAATCGGCAAAGCCTTGAATGAGCCCCTTGGCCTGGGCCTCGGCTTGCTCGGAGTAGCCTGAGAACGTCACCTGGTCCAGGTTGAGGTGGTCAATGATCTGCTCGCGTGCGCGGCGGGCGGCTTCGATTTCATCGCGCAGCTCGGGCTTGTCAAATGGCACACAGGCGGCGGCCACGCGCTCGGCGCGGGCGGCTTCAATTTCTTGCGGCAACAAGGTGTCTTCGTTGCGGGTGATGCCCTTGGCCTGGGCGGTGGCCAGCGCGGCGGCCACGATGGCATCGGGGTTGAGGGCCGCAATCAAGCCCTTGCCCAGCTCGGCCACCGGGATGCCGCCAGACACTTTTTCGATGCGCGCCTTGGCCTTGTCGTCCAGTTGTTTGTCCAGCCGCACCAGGCGGTTGGCCAGTGACAGCACGGTGTCTTCATCCCGGCTGCCCATCGCCACGCCTTGCAGCAGGTCCTTCAAGGGCACGCCAGGCTTCTTCTCTAGCGGGCGGCTTTCGGTTTTCAGGGACTTTTCAACGCCCACCGCATCGATCAGGACGAAGCGCGTCTTGGCGCCATCTGCGCTGTTGCTCACGGCCTTGAGGCGGTCGCCATCCAGGCTGCGCACGCCACGGCCCTTCATCTGCTCGTAATAGCCTTTGCTGCGCACGTCGCGCATGAACAGCAGCACTTCCAGCGGCTTCACATCGGTGCCGGTGGCAATCATGTCCACCGTCACGGCAATGCGCGGGTTGTAGTCATTGCGAAAGCTCGACAGCACGCCTTCGGCGTCCTTCTCGCTGTAAGTCACCTTGCGGCAAAAGGCATTGCCCTGGCCATAGACCTCGCGCACGATGTTGATGATGTCATCGGCGTGGCTGTCGGTCTTGGCAAAGATCAGCGTCTTGGGCGTTTCCTGGCGGGTCGGGAAGATCTGCGTTTCCACGGCCGTCTTCATGGCCTGGATTACCTGGCGGATCTGGCTGGGGTTGACCACGGATCGGTCCAGCTCTTTGCCGGTGTAGGTGGTGTCATCTTCAGCCTCGGCCCAGCGCTTTTTGCGGGTCTGGCGGTCGCGGTGATCCACCCATTCCTTGGCCTTGACCTCGGCACCTTTCTGGGTGATCTCGGTCTGGATCTCGTACACGTCATAGCCCACGTTGACGCCATCGGCCACCGATTGCTCGTAGGTGTATTCGGCCACGATGTTCTCGTTGAAGAAGCCGAAGGTGCGCTTGTCAGGCGTGGCGGTCAGGCCGATCAGGCTGGCATCAAAGTAGTCGAGCACCTGCTTCCACAGGTTGTAGATGCTGCGGTGGCATTCGTCGATGATGATGAAATCAAAGGTTTCGATGGGCACAGCCTGGCTGTAGCGAACAAACTTTTCTTGCGCTTTGGTTTGCTGCACCTCGTTGAGCGAGAGGTCTTCAGCCGATTCGTCAATGGGCTCGCCCGACAAGATCGAGTACATGCGCTGGATGGTGCTGATGCACACCTGCGAGTGCGGGTCGATGGTGGGCGAGGCCAGGCGCTGCACGTTGTAGAGCTCGGTGAACTTGCGGCCATCGTCTGGCGGCGTGTAGGCCATGAACTCTTGATGGGCCTGCTTGCCCAGGTTACGGGTGTCCACCAGAAACAAAATGCGCTTGGCGCCACCGAACTTGAGCAGGCGGTAGATCGAGGTGATGGCCGTGAAGGTTTTGCCTGCACCCGTAGCCATGTGCACCAGGGCGCGGGGCTTGTTCATGGCGAGGGATTTTTCAAGGCCGGTGACAGCGCTGATCTGGCAATCGCGCAGGTTCTCGGCTGGCAGTGCGGGCATTTGCTCGGCCAGGCGTCGGCGCAGGGTATCTGGCTGGGCGCCCCATGCCCCCAAAGTCTCGGGCTTGAAGAAATGAAAGATCTCGCGGGAGCGTGGTGCCGGGTCGGCGTTGTCGGTGAACCGGATGATCTGGCCCGTGGCCTCAAACAAAAAGCGCAGGGGCGCGTTGTCCTTGCGCCATTTCAGGTTGGCGGTGGCATAGCGCTCGGTTTGGCTTTCTGTCGCGGTGAGGTTTTCGCCTGCGGTGTCTTTCTTGGCCTCAATGACGCCAACCGGGTTGCGGTTCACGAACAGCACGTAATCGGCAGGCCCGGAATCGGTGGGGTATTCGCGCACGGCCACGCCGACACCTGCGCCCAAGTTGAGCGCCTTCATGTCTTGAACTGACCAGCCTGCCGCGGCCAACCGCTCATCAATGGTCTGGCGCGCTTTTGCTTCTGGTGTCATCCCTGGTTACTCCCGATTTTCTAGTCACGCAGGCCATTTCCCGACAGGGGCTGACAATACTTGGTGCAGTTTACTGGACGGGTATTACCGGTGAGCCTGAGACCGCTCCATGCGCAACTCGTCCAGCATGCCGGACTGGCGGGTGGGGATCAGATCCAGCTCCAGCCCAAGAAGCGACAGAACGGCCAGCAACTTGCGCGTGCCCAGTTCTGCCAGGCGGCCACGTTCAAACCGGGACAACGTTTCTGGCGTGATGCCCGCTTTTTCAGCCACGAATTGCTGCTTGAGCCCCATGCTGCGACGACGCGCGGCGGCGGCCAGCCCCAGTTCTTGAAGTGTCTGCATTTGATGTTTGTATCAAGAATTTGGGCTTTTTTGCCATTTCTTGATGCCAATCTCAATTTTTGATGGGGATTGGTAGGCCGTGTTGGACTTGAACCAACGACCAAAGGATTATGAGTCCTCTGCTCTAACCAACTGAGCTAACGGCCCCCTGGGGGAAGCCCGCCATTGTAGGGCCACGCCCTGTCGCCGGGCGGCCGCAGCGGACGGTTTAGACTTCGCCCTCCCTGCGGATGACGTGATTGGATGAATCGTCACCGCCCCACCATGTTTGACGGATGGCAATGGCACCGAGTCGTTCAAAGGATCGAGTTTGAGCAGGCACTTCAACAGCGCCCGGCTCGTTCGTCTGCTGGGTGATTCGGCCATGCTGTCGGTCGAGCCGCCTCGGCAGGATTTTGCCGAGCGGCTCAGCCATTGGCTCACGGCGGTCGACACGGTCACCCTGCACGGGGCGCTGCAGTCCATCAAGACGGTGGCGCCAGAGGCACCCATCGATGCCGGGCAGGGCGTGGCCAAGGCCCTGGAGGCCGAGTTTCAACGGGTGCGTGCGGCCCTGGTGGACGCCATCGTGCCCAGCGCGGCCACCCGCGCGGTGGAGCAGCGCTTCAAAAGCGCGCTGACCCCCGAGGCCGGCCAGGAGGCGGAGGCCACCTATGGCCCGTACCACAAGCGCTACCAGGACCAGCAGCGCCAGATGGAGCTCAAAATCGCGCCGCTGCGCGCCCAGGTCCGCCAGGTGCTGTCCCGCACATCGCCCCGCTTGCGTCAACTGGCCACCCTGGATGCGGTGATGGACCAGACGCTGGGCGTGCGTGAGCAACGGCTGCTGTCGTCGGTGCCGGTGTTTCTGGAGCGCCGGTTCGAGCACTTGCGCAAGGCGCAGACGCAGGACGACCCGCTGTTGTGGCGGCAGCCGGGCGGCTGGCTGCACACCTTCAACCAGGAGGTGCAAGACGCGCTGCTGGCTGAATTGGAGGTTCGCCTGCAGCCCGCCCTGGGATTGATCGAAGCATTCAGCAACGAGGTTAAGAAGCACCCATGAACAGGTTTGTATTTGCAGTGACCTTTGCCATCGGCCTGATGGCGCTGGCCTGGGTGGGGATGGGTTTTGTGGGCACCAGTTGGCTGGCCCTGCTCATGACCCTGGTGATCGCCGCCGTGTATGGGCTGGGCGCCTGGGAGCTCAAGCAGTTCCGCGATGCCACGTTGTCCCTCACGGCTGCCATGGCCGCGCTGAAGGACCTGCCGCAGCCGCTGCCCGACCTGAGCGCCTGGCTGGGGCGTGTGCACCCCGCCTTGCAGAACCCCGTGCGCTTGCGCATCGAGGGCGAGCGTGCGGCCTTGCCTGGCCCGGCGCTGACACCCTACCTGGTGGGGCTGTTGGTGATGCTGGGCATGCTGGGCACCTTCCTGGGCATGGTGGTGACCTTCAAGGGCGTGGTGTTTGCGCTGGAAGGCTCTGCCGACCTGCAGGCCATTCGCACGGCGCTGGCAGCGCCCATCAAGGGCCTGGGCCTGTCTTTTGGCACCTCGGTGGCCGGGGTGGCCGCATCGGCCATGCTGGGCCTGATGTCGGCCCTCAGCCGCCGTGAGCGGGTCAACGCCGCGCGCGAGCTGGACACCCGCATTGCCACCGTGTTGCGGCCGTTCTCGCTGGCCCAGCACCGCCAGGACACCTTCCAGGCCCTGCAAGTGCAGGCGCAGGCCTTGCCAGCGATGGTCAGCAGCCTGCAAGCCATGATGGACGGCATGGAGCGCCGCGGTCAGCAACTGAGCGAGCAGTTGCAGGGCCAGCAGGCGCAGTTCCACCGCGAGGTGGCCGTGGTCTACCAGGACCTGGCCCAGGCCGTGGGCCAGTCCTTGAAAGACAGCTTGAGCACCAGCGCTCGCCTGGCAGGCGAGAGCCTGCAGCCCGTGGTCGAGAACGCGATGACCGCCATCGCTCAGGAGTCGGCACGCACCCACCAGCGCCTGGTCGATGCCACGCAAACCCAGTTGAACGGCCTGTCCACCCAGTTTGAAGCGACGGCCCGCACCGTCTCTGAGGGCTGGACCACGGCTCTGCAGACCCAGTCGCGCACCAGCGAAACCCTGGTGGCCGGGCTGGATCGCAGCCTGCAGGGCTTCTCTGACGCGTTTGACCAGCGTGCCCAGGCCCTGCTGACCACGGTCAGCGAGGCTGCGTCTCGCACGCAATCCGATCAGGCTCAGGCCGACCAGCAGCGCTTGGCCACCTGGGCCGGGACGCTGGAGACCATGGCCAGCCGCACCCTGGGCGACATGACGCAGTTGCTGGGCCGCTCTGAAGCGCTGATCCGCGCGCGCATCGACACCGAAGAGCAGTGGCTGGCACAGCAGGGCGATCGCATGGACCAACTGACCCAGGTGTGGCGCCAGGAGCTGGGCACACTGCGTGAGCAGGAAGCCGTGCATGGCCAGGCGGCCGTGGCGCGTCTGGGTGAGCTGCAATCGGCCTTGGCCGCGCACCTGTCCACCCTGGGCGCGGCCCTGGAGGCACCCATGACCCGACTGATGCAGACGGCCTCTGAAGTGCCGCAAGCCGCCGCCGGGGTGATGGCGCAGCTGCGCCAGGACATGGCCCGCATCAGCGAGCGAGACAACCTGGCCTTGCAAGAGCGCACCGCCGTGATGGCACAGATCGGCGACCTGCTGCAGACCATCCAGCAGTCCACCGGCGACCAGCGTGCCGCGATTGAATCGCTGGCGGCGTCTGCAGCCACCGTGATGGAACAGGCCAGCCAGCAGTTTGCGCAAACGCTGGGCGCACAGGCCGGCCGGGCCGAGGGCATTGCCGCGCAAGTGGTCGGCAGCGCGGTCGAGCTGTCCAGCCTGGGTGAGTCGTTCCACCATGGCATCCAGTTGTTCAGCGCCACCAACGAGAAGCTGATGGACAGCCTGCAGCGCATTGAAAGCGCGATCGGCCAGTCCATGGCGCGCAGCGATGAGCAACTGGCCTACTACGTGGCCCAGGCCCGCGAGGTGATCGACCTGAGCATCACCTCGCAACAGGGCATTGTGGAAGACCTGCGCCGCTTGCATGGCCAGCAGGCCGCGCGCGCCGAAGGGGTGTCCTGATGGTGACCCTGGACGATCAGGACGATGGCGTCGAGCAGACCGCACCGGTCTGGGCGGTCTTTGGCGACCTGATGGCGGGCTTGCTGGGGGCGTTCGTGCTGATCCTGGTGGGGGTGCTGGTGGTTCAGATGGACCTGATGGCCAGCCTGGAGTCCGAGGTCAAGAAGCGCCAGGTCGAGGAGCAGCGCCGCATGGCCCTGGAGCAGGCCCTGGCCATCCCCTTGCAGACGGGCCGGGTCACCTTGAACAATGGCCGCATCGGCATCAGTGGCAGCGTGCTGTTCCCGGTCAACTCCGATCAGCTGCGCCCCGATGGCCGCTTGTTGCTCAAGAGCCTGGTGCATCCGTTGCGGGTGTACCTGGGTGAGCGCAACGAGATGCTGATGGTCAGCGGCTTCACCGATGACAAGCGCATCCGCGACGGCAAGGACCAGCGCTTTGCTGACAACCTGGAGCTGTCGGCACAGCGCGCCTTGACCGTGACACGCGCCCTGATCGAAGAGGGCATGCCCTCGGCCCAGGTGTTTGCGGCAGCGTTTGGCTCGGAGCAACCGGTGGCGTCCAACGCCGATGAACAAGGCCGGGCCTTGAACCGGCGTGTGGAGATGGCGCCGGTGCCTCGGTCTTCCAGCCTCAAGCCCGTGGCCCATGAGTGAGGTGGACTTCATCGCCAGCGAGGGCACGGATCCGTCGGATCCGGTGCGCTTTCATTACATCGAGGTGCTGGCCCGGCGCCACGAGGCGGCGGAGGGGCTGGTGCGGCAGGTGCTGGCAGACAAGCTGCAGCAGGCCGTCAGCGACTACACCGACGCTGCCGAGCGAGCCAAGCGGGCGCCGCATGCCGCCAAGGGGGGCGTGAGATCGGCAGGCGCGCCATCCATCGTCAAGCCGTCGTGCTCACCACTGGCTCGGCTGAACCAGTACATCCAGGCGCGGACCCAAGGTGAGGGGGCCGACGCCATGGCCTCATCGAGCCTCACCGCGACCACCGGGGCCACCCTGTTGGGCAAGCTGCATGGCAGCTCGCACGACCGACCCGAGATGAAGAGCCTGCGCGGTTTTCGGGAGTCCTGGGCGAAGATCGCCGCCGAGCAGCAAGTGGACAAGGCGGTGGGGAGGGGGCCGGAGAACGCCGGCCCGCTCAACTCGCACCTGTTGGTGCTGAGGTCGCTGGGCTTGATGCGGGATCTGTCACCCGACTACCTGCGCCGTTTTTTGTCGCACCTGGACTGCCTGCTGTGGCTGGATCAGGCTCACCAGCAATACGCCGTGCCGGATCTCAAGCCTGCGCGCCGCAGCCGCAAGGACAAGTGACGGCCGGCGGCTGAGCTCAGCCTGCGGGCTTGCTGCCTCGCAACCGGATCATGCCTTCTTGCGCCACCGAGGCCACCAGCAGGCCGTCTTGTGTGTAAAAGCGCCCCAGGCAAAGCCCACGTGCGCCGCTGGCGCTGGGTGATTCGATCTGGTACAGCAGCCACTGGTCCAGCCGGAACTCTCGGTGGAACCAGATGGTGTGATCCAGGCTGGCCATGCGCAAGTTGCCACGGAACAGCGTCAGGCCATGCGGCTCATTGGCCACGGTGATGAAGCCGTGGTCGGAACCGTAAGCCAGCAGGGCACGGTGCAGGGCCGGGTCGTCGGGTAAGGGGGCTTTGGCCCGAACCCACATGCACGATCCGCCCTCGCGAGGTTGCGGGTTGAGCAGGTCCAGGGGTGCGACGCGGCGGAACTCCAGGCCGCGAGGTGCCAGGCTCTTGTCCTGGAAGTAGGGCGGCAGGATCTGGCGGATGCCCTGCAGCGCTGCGGTCTCATCGGCCAGGCCCTCAGGTCCTGGCACATCGGGCATGGTGGCTTGATGGTTCACGCCTTCGTCGGCTGTCTGGAAGGACGCCATCAGCTCGAAGATGGTCTTGTCGCCTTGAATGGCCCTGACGCGCCGTGTGCTGAAGCTGCGCCCATCGCGCACGCGGTCAACCTCGTAGGTCACGGGGGTGTGTTCGCCGGGCAGCAGGAAGTAGGCGTGCAAGGAGTGCGCCTGACGATCGGGCGTCATGGTGCGGTAAGCCGCGCTCAAGGCCTGGCCCAGCACCTGGCCTCCAAAGACGGCCAGGGTGCCGATGTTGTCACTTTGCGCGAGGAATCGATCCGGGCTCGCCTCCTCCATGTCCATCAACGAGATCAGACGGTCAACGTCTTCCTGGGCGGGGGTCTTCACGGTCATGGGGGCGGTACGGCTGGCGGTTCACAAGGGGTGATTTTATCGCCTCCCCCCAAAGGGGGTGTCGTCACGGGTCATGGACCCCGGCTGTGGCGTCAGCAATGCACATGAATCAGGCAGTCGTAAACGAGAGTAACTACGGGGGAGCCTCCAGGGCGGTGTCCGGTGTTCCAACGCCACAATGTTTGGACCAGGGCAAGACCCTGGTTTTGACAACGACAACCAGACGCAGTATCGAGGGGCACTTATGAACGAGCAGTACGGTCACGACATCGAAGACCTGAAGGTAGGCATGTCCGCCAGCTTTGCCAAGACCATCACCGAGGCCGACATCGTGTTGTTTGCCGGGGTTTCGGGCGACAACAACGCGGTGCACACCAACGAAGAGTTTGCGTCGACCACGACCTTTGGCGGTCGCATTGCGCATGGCTTTCTGACGGCCAGCGTGATCTCTGCAGCCGTGGCCAATCGCCTGCCGGGCCCTGGCACCGTGTACCTGGGCCAGCAGTTGCGTTTTCGCGCCCCCGTTCGCCCCGGCGACACGGTGCAGGCCACGGTGACGGTCAAGTCCGTCGACCTGGAAAAGGCCCGCGCCGTGCTGGAGACGGTTTGCTACGTCAAGGGCAAGGTCGTGATCGATGGCGAGGCCACGGTGATGACGACCTCGTCGGTGCGCCGAGCACGCGCAGCCGCCAGCGCCTGATCACTTCACGCCATGGTCCCGCAGCCAGTCGTGCGCCAGCTTGGCGCCGTACTCGGCCGCGACCTTGTCGTACGTGGGGCGGTAGTCGGCATTGAAGCCGTGGTTGACATTGGGGAACACCACGATCTCTGAGACGCTGCTGCCCTGGCGCAGACCCGCCCGCATGGCATCGACCACATCGGGTTTGATGTAGGCGTCGATGCCGGCGTACAGGCCCAGCACGGGCACCTTGATCTGGCTGGCCAGGTCGATGGGGTCGGCAGGCTTGATGTCCGACTTCATGCCGCTGAGCAGGCCGTAGTACGCCACCGCGGCCTTGAGCTTGGGGTTGTGGTGGGCGTAGATCCAGGCGGTGCGGCCACCCCAGCAGTAACCGACCAGACCGACGTGATCGGCCTTGGCGCGGCCGCTGGCTTTGGCAAAGGCCACGGCCGCGTCCAGATCGGCGCAGACTTGCGCATCGGGCACCTTGGCCACCACGGTCGACAAGATGGCGCCGATGTCGGTCATCTTGGAGACATCGCCCTGGCGCGCGAACATTTCAGGGGCGATGGCGTAGTAGCCCATCTTGGCGTAGCGGCGGCACACATCCTTGATGTGTTCGTGCACGCCAAAGATTTCCTGAACCACCAGCAAGACGGGGTACTTGCCCGGTTTGGCGGGCGCTGCCCGGTAGCCGGGGATCTTGCCGTCGGCCACGGGAATGCTGACCTCACCGGCGATCAGGCCCTGGCTGTCGGTGGTGATGGCCTGGGCCAGCACGGGGTTGGAGGCCACGGCAAAGCCGGTGGCCAGGGAAGTCATCACAAAGCCTCGACGAGAAACGCCTTCTGGCAGCATTCGGGCCAGGGGGTTCTGAAAGTCAACTGGCGTCAATCCGTAGTCCATCAGCTTCATGTCGATCCTCTTGGGTGGTTTCCGGTGGGCGAAAAAAAGAGAGGCAAGCTTACCTCTCTGGTCATGCCCCCGGTGTGTCAAGGGGTGTCAGGACGACATGAACAATTCCTGGAAGGCCACCGATTGCACCTTGGTGGGAATCTGTTTCTGGCGCAGGTAGTTGTTGACGTTGCGTCGCAGGTCGCCCGCAAAGTCTCGCAGACCATCGGGTGATGCCAGGTCCTCGCGGGTCATGGTCTGGCCGACCTCCTGCATCACCACTTGCAGCGCCTCCACGTGGGGCTGGACGGCTTCCTGGTCCTCTTCGGCCTTGACCTTGAGGTTGACCTGGAAGGTCAGCACATCCCCGCCCTCCATCTGGGACTTGACCTGGGCGGTGCTCACCCACACGGGCTTGGGGCGCTTGGGATCTACGGACGAGAAGCCGCCGCCGGACGAGAGCCAGACCGCCCACCCCAGGGCACACATGACCCCACCAATGAGCAGGCCCAGCAGCCATTCGCTGATGCCTTTGTTGTCCGATGGATGCGTTGCCTCAGCGGCCATGAGCACACTCCTTTGCTTGATCTGCGAAACCATAGCGTGCTTCGGCCCCGGCCTAATCCGAGAAATGAGGCCGAATGTGGCAAAGCTCACGGCGCGTCGTTCTGCATCATCTCGATCTGGACGCGCAACTGGTCGGACTGTTGCTGCCAGTACATGGCCTGGCCAAACCAGTGAAACGCAGCCGGAAAAGCCGGGTCGGACCAGCGCCGGGCCAGCCAGGCGCTGTGATGGATCAGTCGCAGGGTGCGCAGGGGTTCGATCAAGGTCCACTCGCGCCAGTCAAAGTCGGCCACGGTTTCGTACCCGTCCATCAGAGCGTGAAGCGCAGGCTGTCGGTCGTGGCGGTGCCCGCCCAGCAGCATCCACAGGTCCTGCACGGCCGGGCCGTTGAGGGCATCGTCCAGGTCGACAAAGTGGGGCCCATCGGGCGTCCACAGCACGTTGCCCAGGTGGCAGTCGCCGTGGATGCGGCCGATCTGCAGGCCATCAACACGCGCGAAGGCCTCGGCGGCCAGGTCCAGGGCTTGCTCGGCCACCGAGAGCCACACGGCCCGTTGCGGGTCAGGCAGGTCACCGTGGTCCTTTAGCCACTGCCAGGCGCTGCGTCCCAGGGTGTCGACGCTCAGGGTAGGACGGTGGGCAAAACGCTGGCGGCGTCCCACGCTGTGCAGGCGGGCCATGAGGCGGCCGATCCAGCTCAGGACTTCCGGATCGTCCAGCTCGGGCGCGCGACCGCCTCGACGCGGGCTGACGTTGAAGCGCTGGGTGTCGCGCTCGTCCTGCCAGGTGGCCAGGGTGGGTGGGTCGCCCTGCACGGTCACCGGCGGGCGGTGGTCGGTCAGGACCAGGGGGGCCACGGCCGGGATGTCGGCCTCCACCAGGTCCAGGGCAAAGCGGTGCTCTTCCAGGATCTGGGCGTCGCTCCAGCGGCCCGGGCGGTAGAACTTGGCCACGACCATGGTCTGGTCGCTCAGGCCCACCTGAAAGACGCGGTTCTCGTAGGAGTTCAGGGCCAGCAGGCGCCCATCCGGGTCAAAGCCAGCCGCCACCAGGGCGTCGATGACGAGGTCCGGGGTGAGGTGGGCGTAGGGCGTGGCGTGGTCGACAGGAGGGTGCTGAGGCATGCCCGATGGTAGCGCCCTCGTCGACCGTCAGCGGCGGCGGGGGGCGCCCCAGCGGATGATGGCGTCGTTGGCCTCGTGCATGATCAGGCCACACAGGGCGATGTGCATGGCCAGCTGAAAGGCGGTGCTGCGGACCTCGCCGGTGTCGGCCGTGGGCACCAGGCTGAATGCCACCAGGGCGCCGATCAGGGGCAGCACGGCGGCGATGCAGTTGGCGGCCAGCGTGCGCTGGCTCAGGCAGTCGCGGCGCCCCAGGGCGCGCAGCAGGCCCAGACGCCAGGCGGTGCGCAGGTAGTTGGCGGTCAGGACGCCAGCCAGGATGGCCACGCCGAACAAAGGGCTGAGTGGGTGCATGGTTACAACGACTGAAGGGGCCTGCGGTGATACTGCAATGCAGAGCGAGGCGCGAGCATATCGCGTTCATGTGTACAAAATCAGGGTTATCCCTTTGGTTGAGGGGGTGCGAATGTCACGGTTCTTGCGCAGGGTGATGGGGCTGATCTGGGTGCCCCTGGTGGCGTGTGGCGGCAGTTCAGGCTCGGGGGCGAACCTGGGGTCGGGTTCAGCGGCTTCCACTCAGTTTCAGGTGGTGACGCTGGCGTCGGGGCTCGAAAATCCATGGGGCCTGGCCTTCCTGCCGGATGGGCGCATGCTGGTGACCGAGCGGGCAGGGCGCCTGCGTGTGGTCAACGCGCAAGGGGTGATCAGTGCGCCGCTGTCGGGCTTGCCCGGCACCATCGATGTGGCCGGGCAGGGCGGCTTGCTGGGCCTGGCCCTGGATCCGGCTTTTGCCACCAACCGGCGGATCTACCTGAGTTTTGCAGAGCGCGGGCAGGGCCCTGAGTCGGGTCTCAACAGCACGGCCGTCTGGCGGGCCGAACTGAGCACCAACGCCACACAGTTGCTCAACGGGCAGGTCATTTTCAGGCAGTTGCCCAAGGTGGACAGCAGCGGTCACTTTGGCGGGCGGCTGGTCTTTGACCGGCAGGGCGCGCTGTTTGTGACCCTGGGGGATCGGCAGTCCGAGCGGGATCAGGCCCAGAACAAGGCCAATCACCAGGGCAAGGTGGTGCGCATCCTGACCAATGGCAGCACCCCGGCTGACAACCCCTGGGTGGCCGACGGGGCCGCAGCTTCAGGCCTGTGGAGCATCGGGCATCGCAATGTGCAGGGCGCGGCCATTCATCCGACCACGGGGGAGCTGTGGACCCATGAGCATGGGCCACAGGGGGGCGATGAGGTCAACATCACCCGCAAGGGACGCAATTACGGTTGGCCGGTGATCACTCACGGGTGTGAGTATGTGACCTGCTCGTCCATTGGCGATGGCACCACCCGAGCGGGCATGGAGCAACCGGTGACCTGGTGGCCCAAGCCTTCGACGGCACCGTCGGGCATGGCGTTCTACACGTCTGACAAGTTCCCGGCCTGGACTGGCAACCTGTTCGTGGGGGCCCTGGCGGGGCAGACCTTGTGGCGCTTGAGCTTGTCGGGCGACCAGGTGGTCGCCACCGAGTCCTTGCTCGAGGCGCGCGGCCAGCGCATTCGCGATGTGGTGCAGGGGCCCGATGGCTGGCTGTACCTGCTGACGGACAGCAGCGACGGCCAGATCCTCCGGTTGCAAAGCAAACCCTGAGCGTCAGTCCAGGCTGGTGGCGTTGGCCATGGCATGGAGCACGGCCACATTGATGGCGTCCGGGCTCATGAACAGGCCGTCTGCGGCCTCCTTGAGGTCATCGAGCGACTGGCCTTCAATGGCCTTGACCATGCGGAAGTAGGGCTCATAGGCGCCCGTGCCGTCCACCAGGGCCTGGTAGACCTGCTCGGGTACCGGGATGGTCTTGAGCAGCTCCGAGAAGGGCTGTTTGAACATCTGGTCCAGCAGCGAGAAGACGCCACAGATGAACAGCTCGTTGCGTATCTCCTGGCTGCCGCCATCGCGGGCCAGCTCTTCCATCAGCAGGCCACGGCGCACGGCGGCAAACATCACCGGGCGCATGTTGGGGTCCTTGCTGGCGGTGGCCAGCAGCAGGGCCAGCCAGCGCTTGAGGCGCTGATAGCCCAGCACCATGATGGCGTGGCGGAAGGAGCTGATCTCGACCGACAGGCCAAAGCCCGGCGAGTTGATGTAGCGCAGGAGCTTGTAGGCCAGGGGAGGGTCACGCTTGAGCGTGGTCTCCAGCACCTCGATGTCGGCCTCCTTGTGGACCTGATCGATCAGTTGAACGATGGCCTGAAGGGCGGGTTGCTCGGCATTGCGGGTGCCGGTCTGGATGGCGTCGTCGATGGGCCAACCCAGCACCGAGAGGGCACCGCGGCGGAAGCTGGCCTCCATGTCAGAGACGGTGGTGATGCCCGATTGCACGTGGGGGATGGTCCGAATCACACCTGCGGTGGGGCCGATGGCGCCGCCGGTATGGGGGTCGATGCGGCGGTCATCGCTCAGGTCGATGATGGAGATCTTGAAGCAGGGCAGGATCTCGCGCGGCAGGTCCGTCAGTGGCCGACCTTTGAGCAGCAGCGTGTTGCCGTTGGCGTGCAACTGAATGATGGTGGCTGCGTTGTCGGGATCGGTGGCCATGAAGGACGGGATCTCGATGGCCACGTTCGATGCCGGTTGGGCCTGCATCAGGTCCTGCAGCAGGCTCTCGCTGAGCACATTGAGCCACAACTGGTTGCCACCGGCAGGCCAGAGGTCCTCGATCGCGCGGAGCAGGTCGGCGGCATCGAGCCGGGTGCCTTGCTGCAAGGGAAAGACGGTCAGGCGGGTGGCCGTGACGATGCGGTTTCGGTCGATGACGGGACTGTAGGCCAGCGCGATCTGTCCAAGTATCGGGTGGGTGCTCATGGTGTGGACTGTGAGGGTCTGAGGGCAACGTCAACCGTTGACATATTGGAACAATGACAGCTTTTGAACCATGGCATAGCTTTTGAGAGCGGCGTCATAGCCCGTCTGTTTGTTCTGGAATTCGGAAATGGCTTCGACCATGTCGAGGTCTTCTGCTGCAGACCGATCGGTCTGGGCGATCAGTTTGAGCGAAGAAATGCGGCTTTCAATGCCATCCATGCGGTTGAGTGTCTCACCCAAGGCGGTTCTGCCACGCTGGAAGTTGCCGGCCAGTGCATCGATCTGGCTCAAGCCTCGGTTGACCAGTTGCTGGACCTGACCGGTGTTGCTGTAGGTGTCCTTGAGGCCTGCAATGGCCTCATCCAGCGCGTCGAACACGCTGAGCTTGTTGTCGGACTGGTTGACATTGAAGGTGTCGCCATTGGCCGGCGCGCCCGTGATGGACACGGACATGCCTCGCCCGGGGATCTCGATGGCCTTGCTGGAGCTGTAAGGCAACGTGGTGGCCGAGGGCATGGCAATGCCATCCTCCAGAATGGTGTAGGTGGTCTGCCCGCCCGAGACCGAGAACTCGATCGCGTAGGTGCTGGGCGCCACATTGCTGGGCACCGGGTAGGGCAGTTGCTGAGGGTTGCTGACGTTGCCAGGCGTGATCCAGCCTGTGCCGCTGTTGGGCAGCCCGGTGACGATGTTGGTGCCGGAGGTGGTCTCAAAGACACCATTGCCGGACTTGGCGCTCAGCCACACGGCATTGCCATCCACCGTCAGGTTCAGTCGCTCGCTGGATGCCGCCATGGCCTCGCCGCCCTGGCCCACGAAGGTGACCCCGTTGGTCGTGTCGATGAACGGGGGGGCATTGGAGCCTTGCCCACCAAAAATGAAGCCGCCACCACCGTCAGGCCGGTTGGCCACCGTGAGCAACTGGTTGCGGATCTCTTGCAGCTTGATGGCCAGGGCCTGGCGTTCGCCCGTGGTGTAGCTGCCGTTGCCGGCATTGACCATGGTTTCGCGGGCTTGTTGCAGCAACTCGGTGGCGTCGCCCAGTGCGGCTTCGCCCAGCAGCGCCACGTTGCGGCTGGCCTCCAGCGCACGCTGGTTGGCATCGCTGCGCGCCATGGTCGCCAGGTCGCGCTCGGCACGGGCTGCGGCCACCGGGTCGTCGCTGGGCACGTTGACCCGCTTGCCGGAGGTGAGCTGCATTTGCGCCTCGGCCATGTCCTGCTGACGTTTTTGCAGATTGTCGATGGCCGCGTCGTAACGGTTGGATGTGGCGATTCGCATGCGTCGACTCCTCAGCCTGCCACTTGCAGCAGGGTTTCAAAAATGGACTGGGCCACTTGCAGGATCTTGGCGGCGGCCTGGTAGCTTTGCTGATACTGGATCATGCGCGCAGCTTCCTCGTCCAGGTTCACCCCGACCTTGTTGACCAGGGTGTCTTTGGCATTGGTGGCCAGAGTCTGTGAAATAGTGGCGGCCGTCTGGGCGCCTTGTACGCGCACGCCCACACTGCCGATCACCTGCGCGTAGGCGCTGGTGATGTTGGCGCCCTGGGCGGTCTGTCCGTTGCCCAGGTCCAGCCGGCCCACCAGGTCTTCATCACGCAGGTCCAGCATGGCCAAGGCGTTGCCGTTGCTGGAGGCGGGGTAGGTGGTGACGGCCACGTCGACGACGTCGCCATTGGAGGGCACACCGTTGAGCTTGAGGTCAAAGCCGTTGTAGCTGATGGGCGTGCCCGCTTGCCAGATGCTGGACTGGATCGGGTTGCCCGGGGGCGACTCGATGTCGTAGTTGCCGCTGTCGGATGTGAACCGAATTTTGATCAGGTTGCCGTTCAAGGGCGGCAGGGTGGCACTGGGGACGCTGCTGATGGAAAGAGACGCCACCGTGGCGGTGCCACGGTTGTTCGTGTCCATGGTGCCCATGAAGGGCGACGCCGCGGCAATGCCCGTGGGCTTGTCCAGGGCCATCTTGAGGTTCTGGGCCGTGTTGCCCACCGGGCGCAGCACGAAGCGGTCGCCCACAGGCACCGCACCCGAGATGTTGATGGCAAAGCCATCGATGATGTCGCCGTCACTGACGGTGATCGGGGTGTTGGGATCGGAGCTGCGCGTTAGGAAGAACTGGCCGGGGGTGGAGGGGTCGACCTCCAGGGTGTAGTCCTCGGCCCGCAACTGACGTGCGTCGATGATGCTCATGCTCACCGGCGGGGAGGACACGGACGACGCGTTCTTGTTTGACGGCAGGACCTGCATGCCCATGGCGGGGTCGCTGAACATGTTGCCGCCAGTCCCGGCTGGCGTCTTGAGGTCCAGACCGAACGACTGCTGTTGGTTCAGTCGCCACGACACAGCAGCGCCCATCTGACCCAGCAAGTTGCGGGCCTCCGGGATGTCCTGGTTCTGAACCTTGAGCAGGCCTGCAATGGAGCCCCCCAGGATCATGTCCTGATTCACAGGCCGCACACCGGCCGAATCTGACAGCGACAGCCGCCCCTGAGAGGGGTCGAATTCGTCGGT
This sequence comes from Aquabacterium sp., assembly GCA_035438885.1. Taxonomy (GTDB): domain Bacteria; phylum Pseudomonadota; class Gammaproteobacteria; order Burkholderiales; family Burkholderiaceae_C; genus Aquabacterium. The sequence goes on from DAORJC010000019.1 coordinate 20,431, forward strand.
CGACACGGTGAGTTTTTCGGCCTGGTTGCCCAGAACGAGGCGCTGACCGCCGCCCACGAAGACACCCAAGGTGCCGTCGTCGGCCTCGATCGTGCTGACCTGGATCAGCTTGTTGAGTCCGTGGATCAACTGGTCACGCTGGTCCAGCAGGTCGTTGGGCTCGTGCCCGATGCCCTTGACGGAGGCGATCTGCTGGTTGACGGCCGCAATGCGTTCGGCGATCGAATTGACCTGGGCGGCAGAGTTCTTGAGGTCGTTGAGCACGCCCTCTTGCAAGGCCACGAGTTGCCCCGCCGAGCTGTTCATGCGAGAGGCGAAATCCTGAGCACGCGAGAGCACCACCTGGCGTGCCGACATGTCCTGCGGCTGGTTGGCCACATCGACAAAGGCGTTCAACATCTGGCTGGCCGCATAGCCCATGCCGGATTCGCCCGTGGGGAAGACTTTCTCCAACTGCTTGAGCTTTTCCAGGCGAGTCTGGTCTGCGGCGCTGACCGAAGCGGTGGTGTTGGCCTCCCGGGCCAGGTAGGGGTCGGCTGTGCGGCTGACCGTCTCGATGCGAACGCCACGGCCGAAGAAACCCGCGCCTGTGTAGCGGCCGTTCTCGGTGGCCAGCGAGACCTCCTGACGCGAGTAGCCCTCAGTGTTGGCGTTGCTGATGTTGTGGCCGACGGTCTCCAGTTGCGCCGAATTGGCGAACATGGTCCGGGTGCCCAGTGCAAAGATTCCTGATCCCATGGGATGGCCTCCTGCCGATTCAGGTCACCGTACGCTGCAAGCGCAAAGTGGTGTTGATGACGCTGGTCAGCTTGTCCGCATAGGCCGGGTCGGTGGCGTAGCCGGCCTTCTGCAGTCCGCTGGCATAGCCGCGTGCGGTGTCGGCCTGAGCCACGGTGTTCTTGTAGCGCTGGCTCTGTGTGAGCAGCCGGGCGTGATCCTTGAACGAGTCCTCGTAGGAGTCATACGACCTGAATTTGGCCGTGACCTTGCGGGCCACGCCGCCGATGTACTCGGTGGTGGTGACTTCGGCCACCTTGCCGGTCCAACTGCTGGTGGCCTTGATGCCGAACAGGTTGTGGCTGTTGCTGCCATCGGCATTCTTGATGGCGCGCTTGCCCCAGCCGGACTCCAGCGCCGCCTGACCCAGGATGTGGGCAGCTGGGATGCCGGAGCTCTCGGAGGCGGCCTTGGCCGCTTCGGAGTGCTGCTGCACAAAGCGCTCGGAGGCGCTGAGCTTGCGGTGATCCAGATTACCCGAGGCACTTGACGCTCGGGTGGACCTGGGCGTGGTGACCTCACCAATGGCCGGGTCCTTGCCCTGACCTGGCTTGGGTTGGACCTCGCCCATCTGGCGCTCCAGTTGGCGAATGATGGCCTCGCTCAGGCCACCGGGGATGCCCGTCATCTTGTTGGCAAACTGGGTGTCCAGCATGCCCGAGCCCATGTCGCTGGCCTGGTTGTCCAGCATGCCGCTGTCCATGGTGGTCGAGCGCATGGACTTCATCAGCTCCTGCATGAAGAGCGATTCCAGCTGCCGGGCGGCTTCCTTGATGCTGCCCCGGCCGTCTTTGGCGGCGCTGCTCTTGAGGCTGTCCAGCGAGCGGACATCCATCGACAGGGACATGTTGGAGGTGGGATTGTTCAGGTTCATCAGATGACCTCCAGCTCGGCTTGCAGTGCGCCGGCGGATTTCATCGCCTGCAGGATCGCCAGCAGATCCTGTGGGTTGGCCCCCAGCGCGTTGAGCGCCTTGACCACGTCCGTCAATCGGGTGCCGGCAGGCATCTGGATCAGTGCACCAGGTTCCTGGTTGATCCGGATGTCGGCCTTCTCGGCCTGCACCGTCTGTCCTTGCGACAGCGGGTTAGGTTGGCTGATGACGGGCGTTGAGCTGATGGTCACCGACAGGTTGCCGTGCGCGACCGCGCAGGCCCCGATGGTGACCGATTCGTTCATCACCACCGAGCCGGTGCGGGCGTTGATGATGATGCGAGCAGCAGGCTTGGCCCGCTCGATGTTGAGGTTTTCCAGGTCAGCCATGAAGGCCACGCGCTGTCCGATCTGGTCCGGCAGCTTGACGATGACGGAGCGACCGCTCATGGCCTCGGCCGTGCCGCTGCCTTTGACGCGGTTGATGGCATCGGCCACTTCGCGGGCCGTGTTGAAGTCATCGGATTGCAGGTCAAACTGCGCCGTGTTGCCCTGCATCCAGGGGGAGGGCACGCTGCGCTCGACCGTGGCACCGTTGGGGATGCGACCTGCGCTCAGGTGGTTGACCGTGACCTTGGAGCCACCGGCTGCGGCGCCGGCGCCGCTGATGACCAGGTTGCCCTGGGCCAGGGCGTAGATCTGGCCATCTGCCCCTTTGAGCGGGGTGGCGATCAGGGTGCCGCCACGCAGGGATTTGGAGTTGCCCAGGGAGGACACGTTGACGTCCATGGCCTGGCCGGGCTGCGCAAAGGCTGGCAGGCTGGCGGTGACCAGCACGGCGGCCACGTTCTTGACCTGCATGGGCACGCCAGCGGGCACCGTGATGCCCATTTGCTGCAGCATGGCCGTCAGGCTCTGGGCCGTGAAGGGGGTCTGGGTGGTCTGGTCACCCGTGCCGTCCAGGCCCACCACCAGGCCGTAGCCCATGAGCTGGTTGGCGCGAACGCCCTGAACGGAGGCAATTTCCTTGATCCGGGCCGCCTGGGCCGGGAAGGGCCACCACAGGGCGGAAAACGCGGCAGCGAACGCCGCGGCGATCAACAGCTTGAGGGTGCGTTCGATGCTCATGATGGGCCGATCTTTGGGGGGGACTCGGCACCATTGTTGGTCGACTTTAGAGTGGTGAAAGACTCAAAAAGAATCGGCCTAGCCAGCCTATTCCCTGGGCTGCATCTTGCGCACCGCGCCCTCGCTGCTCCACACGCACGTTGGCAATGGCCCCGGAGGACACCACATTGCCCGGCTGGATGGACAGCGGATCGATCTGGCCCGAGAAGCGCAACACCTCGACATTGCGGTTCACACCGACCTGCTTTTCACCCGAGATGATCAGGTGACCATTGGCCAGCACTTCGACCACAGTGGCCGTGATGGTGCCCGAGAAGGTGTTGGTGGTCTCGGTGCTGCCGGTGCCGTCGAACTTGTTGGTGGACGATGCCTCACCCGTGAGCTTGGCCAACTGATCGGCCTTGAGGAAGGGGAAGGCGCTGACACTGCTGTCGACGCTGCCCTTTTTCTCGATGCTGCTGGAGGACTCCTGCTTGGCGGCGATCTTCTCGACGATGTTGACCGTGACGATGTCGCCGACCATGCGTGCACGAGGTGTTTCGTACAGCGGTCGGTAGCTCCCTGCCTGAAACAGCGAACCATTGTTGATGGCCGCTGGAACGGGCTGGGCCTGGGGTCGGATCTGGGTGGGTTGCACCACATCCACCTTGGGGGTGGTTGCCATGCAGCCGCTCAGGGCCAGAACGCCCAGGCAGGGAAGGAGCTGTCGGATCGTCTTCATGGTCACTTGCCTCAGAGTTGAGCCAGCTTCTGCAGCATCTGGTCCGAGGTCTGGATGGCCTTGGAGTTGAGCTCGTAGGCGCGCTGGGTCTGGATCATGGTGACCAGCTCTTCCACCACGTTCACGTTGGAGGTTTCCACAAAGCCTTGCTGCAGTTGCCCCATGTTCTGTGTACCGGGCTCCGCCGTCTGCGGCGTGCCCGAGGCCATGGTTTCCGTGTACATGTTCTCGCCGCGAGGCTCCAGACCGGCCGGGTTGACGAAGCTGGCCAGCTGGATCTGCCCCAGCGGGGTGGGGGTGGTGTTGCCAGGTTGAAGGGCCGAGACCTGGCCGTCCGCGGCAATGGTCACGCTCAGCGCGTCGGGCGGCACCGTGATGCCCCCGCCGCTGCCGATCAGTGGATGGCCATTGTTGGTGACGATGTTGCCCTGGTTGTCCAGCTGGAAGGCGCCATCACGGGTGTACCCCGTGGTGCCGTCGGGCATCTGGATCTGAAAGAAGCCTTGCCCCTTGACGGCAATGTCCAGGTTGTTGCTGGTCTGCTGCAGCGAGCCCTGGCTGAACTGCCGGGACGTGGCCACGGGCCGCACGCCCAGGCCCACCTGCAGGCCGGTGGGCAGTTGGGTCTGCTCTGACGTGCTGGAGCCTGCCTGGCGCATGTTCTGGTAGATCAGATTTTCAAAAACAGCGTGCGATCGCTTGTAGCCGTTGGTTGAACTGTTGGCCAGGTTGTTGGAAATGTGGTCCAGCTGAATTTGCTGGGCATCCATGCCCGACTTGGAAGTCCACAGGGAACGCATCATGGCAGTACTCCTTCAAAAATGGGCAGCTCAGGTGTTGGACAACAGCTTGGCCGCCATCTTCTCGTCTTCCTCGGCCGTCTTCATCAGGCGCATCTGCACCTCGAAGTGTCGGGCCGCGGAAATCATCGACACCATGGTCTCGATCGGGTTGACATTGGAGCCTTCCAGGGCTCCCTCCTGCAGGCGCGCCATCGGGTCTGCAGGCAGCTCGCCATTGAGGCTTCGGAACAGGCCATCGCCGCCACGCTCCAGCTTTTCTTCCGGGGTGACCAGCTTGAGCTTGCCGATCTGGGTGACGTTGCCGTTGGCACCCTTGGCCGTCACCGTGCCGTCGGCACCGATGCTCGGGATGGCATTGGGCGGCACCGTGATGGGGCCACCGTCACCCAGCACCGTGAAGCCGTTCAGGGTCTTGAGCGTCCCCTCGCTGTCGACCGTGAGGGCGCCAAAGCGGGTGTGCGCTTCGGTGCCATCCAGTGCTTGAACCGACAGCCATGACTTGCCCTGGAGTGCCACGTCCAGCCCCCGCCCCGTGAAGGAGATGGTGCCGGCGGCATCGTCGTAGCCGACCGTGGTCTCCAGGCTGTAGACCCGGGCGCTGGCGCCTTCGCCACGCACGGGCACGGCCCGCACGGCCTGCAGTTCGGCCCGAAAGCCGGTCGTGGACACGTTGGCCAGGTTGTGCGCGAGCACGTCCTGGCGCTGCATGTCCATCTTGGCGCCAGCCATTCCGACATAGATCATGCGGTCCATGATGGTCTCCGTTCAGTGTGGATCAACGCAGGTTCACCAGGGTCTGGAGCACCTGGTCTTCTGCCTTGATGGTCTGGGCGTTGGCCTGGTACATGCGCTGTGCCACGATCATGTTGACCAGCTCGCCCGTCAGGTCCACGTTGGACTCTTCCAGGGCCCCCGATTGCAGCAGGCCGACGTTGCCGCTGCCAGGCGCTCCGGGAATGGGGTCGCCAGAGCCAATCGTGTTGGCCCACTCGTTGCCACCCAGGGACTGCAGGCCTTGCGGGTTGCGGAAGGTGGCCAGCACGACCTGACCGGCGGCCTTGGATTGGCCGTTGGAGTAGCGAGCCAGCACGGTGCCGTCGTTCTCGACCGTCATGCTCGAGAGTTCGCCGCGGGCATAGCCGTTCTGGGCCAGGTTGGTCACGCCAAAGCTGGTGCCAAACTCTGTCGACTTGGACATGTCGAACGCGCCGATGTTGATGTCCAGGATCGGGGTTCCGTTGGCCAGGGTCGCACCGGTGATGGTGGGCATCGAGAAGATGCCGTTGCCCGAGATGGCCAGCGCCGCGCCGCCAGCGTCATAGGTGGTGATGGTGCCGGGATCGCCTGGGTTGAGCAGGGCGGGGTCTGTGGGGTTGGTGGCGGTTCCGCCGGTGGCCGGGAAGGTGATGTTGGCCACACGGGCGGGATCGCCGGCGCCGTCCACCTGCACCGAGGTGCCATTGGCCGTGGCATACATGTCCCAGCTGTCGTTGCCGGTCTTGCGGAAGTAGTAGGTCAGACCCAGGGCCTGGCCCTTGTCGTCATACACCGTCTGCGACGTGGCGAAGTTGAACGTGCGTGGATCGTCGAAGTCGACCCCGGTGCCCGACGCAATGTCCGCACGCGAATCAAAGGTCATCTCCAGGGTGACCTCTTCGGTCCGCTGGGGCTGGATGCCGTCGGTGGGCAACACCAGTGGCACGGGCGGGCCCGAAATGATCTCGCCGTTCTCGGCCCGGTTGCCCAGCAGCTTGTGTCCACCGTTGTTGACAATGAAACCCTCGTTGTTGAGCTTGAACTGGCCGTTGCGCGAGTACACCTGCTGGTTGTTGGGCGTGCTCAACATGAAAAAGCCATTGCCATTGACCGCCAGGTCCAGCGGGTTCTCCGTGGTGGTGATGTTGCCCTGCGTGAACTGCTGCGCCACCGTGCTGAGTGTGGCGCCAATCCCGATGTTGTTGCTGCCCGCGCCGTTGAGGGCATTGGCATACATGTCGGAGAACTCGGCTCGCGCAGTCTTGGCACCAAAGGTGCTGGCGTTGGCCACGTTGTTGCCGATGACTTCGAGGTTCTTGCTCGAAACATTCAGGCCGGAAAGTCCTTGCTGGAAGCCCATGGGGTGCTCCTTGTCTGGTGGTTACTGCGGGGTCGGGAAAGGGGGATCAACGGGGTTCAGGACAGGGCCCGAACCTTGCTGTAAGGGGTGTCGCCGCTCTGGCGCAACTGCAGGTTCAGGCCGCCGTCCTTGGTGCGAACGGCATCGACGGTGTCGGTCATCAAAGGGATGGAGGTGACCGCGGTGCCGCCGCTGACGGCCTTGACGTTGAACGTCAGGTCGCTCATGGACATGCCCGTGGGTGGTTTCCAGGAAAATCCGTGCTGGCCTTCGGTCTGGGCGCCCAGCTTGAGGTTGTCGATCACGGCGCCGCTGCTGGTCTTGATCTCGATCGTGACGCTGCTGGCCCCAGAGCTCAACTCAAAGCCGCCGACACCGTTCTTGTCGGCATCCAGTTGCAGCTTGTTGCCTTCGACCAGCACGTCATGACCGACCAGGCTCACCCCTTGCATCATCTGCATCTGGGCAAAGCTGGTGCTCATGGTGCCCATGGTGGTGTTGAGCTTTTCGATGCCGGTGACCGTGTTGATCTGCGCCATCTGGCTGGTCACCTGCGCGTTGTCCATGGGGTTGAGCGGGTCCTGGTTCTGCATCTGGGTGACCAGAAGCTTGAGGAACCGGTCGGACGCCTCACTGGTGGCCTTGGCGGGTGTGCTGGCCGTGCCGGTGGTGCTGGCAAGGGGGTTCGTGCTGGTGACGGTGCTCATGGCGGTCCTTCAGTGAATGGGCGACGATCAGGAACCCTGACCCATCTGCAGGGTCTTGAGCAACAGGCTCTTGGTGGTGTTCATGACTTCGACGTTGTTCTGGTACGAGCGCGAGGCCGAGATCATGTTGACCATCTCCTCGACCGTGTTGACGTTGCTGTAGGTCACGTAGCCTTCTGCATCGGCCTGCGGGTGCTTGGGGTCATGCAGGCGGCGACCGGGGGTCTGGTCTTCCGTGATGTTGCTCACGCCCACCCCTGCTGCGCCGACGCCGCCCATGGCCTGGGTGGTGAACACCACGTGGCGGGCCTTG
>DAORJC010000020.1:0-27779 GCA_035438885.1 Aquabacterium sp.
CGTGCTCGATGCCTGCGGCCAGCCGCTGCCAGGCCTTTACTGCGTGGGCGAGGCCGCCGGCTTTGGCGGCGGCGGTGCCAGCGGCAAGCGCTCGCTGGAGGGCACCTTCCTGCCCGGCTGCATCCTGACCGCGCGCGCCGCAGCTCGCTTCATCACCCACGGACACTGATCGCGCATGAACCTCACCTGTCCGGCCACCGCCGCTGACTACCGCGAGCTGGCCCGTGCGCGGCTGCCGCGCTTCCTGTTCGACTACGTCGATGGTGGCGCGGGCGACGAGCACACGCTGGCGGCCAATGTCGCCGACTGGGCCAGGGTGCGCCTGCGCCAGCGCGTGCTCGTCGATGTGGGGCAGGTGGATACCTCGACCCGGCTGGCAGGCGAGCCGTGCCAGATGCCGGTCGTGCTGGCACCGGTGGGACTGGCCGGCCTGATGGGCCAGCGCGGCGAGGTGCAGGCGGTTCGGGCCGCCAACGCCGCCGGCATCCCCTTCACCCTGTCCACGGTTGGCATCTGCCCGCTCGAAGAAGTGCAGGCGGCCGCCACGGCACCGGTCTGGTTCCAGCTCTACATGATCCGACAGCGGCCGCTGGTGCTTTCGCTGCTGCAAAAAGCGTGGGCGGCTGGCTGTCGTACGCTGGTGTTCACCGTCGACCTGCCGCAACCCGGCATGCGTCACCGCGACACGCGCAACGGTCTTGCCGCCACCGGGCCGCGCGCCGCGCTGCTGAAGGCGCAGCAGTTGCTGGCACGTCCGCACTGGCTGTGGGACGTTGCCGTGCGCGGCAGGCCCCACCACTTCGGCAGCCTGGGCGATGCCGTGCCGGCTGCCCGCGATCTGGATGCATTCAAGACCTGGGTTGACGCACAGTTCGACCCCACCGTCACCTGGGCCGACATCGAGTGGTTGCGTGGCCACTGGCGGGGTCGGCTGCTGCTGAAGGGCATCATGGATGTCGACGATGCCCGCGCTGCCGTGCTCGTGGGCGCCGATGGCATCATCGTCTCCAACCATGGCGGTCGCCAGTTGGACGGTGTGGCGTCGACCGCCTCGTCACTCCCTTCCATCGTGGCGGCCGTGGGCGCGCAGACCGAGGTGCTGGTCGATGGTGGCGTGCGCAGCGGCACCGACATCTTCCGCGCCCTCGCGCTGGGCGCGCATGGTGTGCTCGTGGGTCGCCCCTGGGTCTGGGCGCTGGCGGCCGGCGGCGAGCAGGGCATCCGTGACCTGCTCGCCAGCTGGCAACAGGAATTGCGGCTGGCCATGACCCTGACCGGCGTGACGCGCATCGCCGACATCGGCTCCGCCCAGCTCGACCTGTGCGCGCCTGCATCAACCGCCATTCGTCCTGACTGAAGCTGACACCGTGAACTGCCGGAGAAACCCATGAGCAATGGCGCACAAGCCCTGATGAAAACACTGGTCAATGCAGGCATCGAAGTCTGCTTCACCAACCCCGGTACCAGCGAAATGCACTTTGTGGCGGCGCTGGACGGTGAACCCAACATGCGCGCCGTGCTGGCCCTGTTCGAGGGCGTGGCCACCGGTGCCGCCGACGGTTATGCCCGCATGGCCGACAAGCCCGCCGCCACACTGCTGCACCTGGGTTGCGGCCTGGGCAACGGCCTGGCCAACCTGCACAACGCCCGCAAGGGCAAGGTGCCGGTGGTGAACATCGTGGGTGACCATGCCACCTACCACGTGAAGTTCGATGCGCAGTTGCAGTCCGACATCGAGACGGTGGCCCGCAACGTCTCGCCCGGTTTTGTGCGCACCTCGCAAAGCACGGCCAAGCTGTGCGAGGACGCGGTCGATGCCATCGTGGCCGCGCGCGGCCTGCCCGGTCAGGTCGCCACGCTGATCCTGCCCGCCGACGTCTCCTGGGGTGAAGGTGGCGTGCCCTGCGCCATGCCCACACCCGCCACGCCCGCCGTGGCCGATGACGCCACCGTGGCCGCCATTGCCGAAGTCATCCGCTCCGGGAAAAAAGCCGCCCTGCTGCTGGGCGGACGCGCCCTGCGCGAGCCCAGCTTGCTGGCCGCCGCCCGCATCGCCGCCCACAGCGGTGTCAAGCTGCTGGCCGAGACCTTTCCCACGCGCCTGGAGAGGGGTGCCGGCCTGCCGCCGGTGGAGCGCATCGCCTACCTGGCCGAGCTGGCCGGTGTGCAACTGGCCGACATCGAGCACCTGATCGTGGTGGACAGCAAACCGCCGGTGTCGTTCTTTGCCTACCCCGGCAAGAAGAGCGAGCTGACACCAGAGACCTGCACCGTGCACACCCTGGCCACGCCCGAGCAGGATGCCGCCGGCAGCCTGGACAAGCTGGTCCGCGCACTGGGCGCCGGCAACGCCACCCCCACCTTGCAGCCCAGCCACCGCCCCGGCTGCCCGCGCGGCAAGCTGACGGCCGAAAAGGTGTGCAAGGCCGTGGGCCACCTGCTGCCTGACAACGCCATCATCGTGGACGAAGCCATCACCTCGGGCCTGATGCTGCCGGCCATGACCGCCGGTGTGCCCCGCCACGACCTGATCACCCTCACCGGCGGCGCCATCGGACAAGGCCTGCCCAATGCCATCGGTGCGGCCATTGCCTGCCCCGATCGGCCGGTGCTGGCCCTGATTGGCGACGGCACCTCGATGTACACCATCCAGTCCCTGTGGACCATGGCGCGCGAGAAGCTCAACGTCACGTCGATCATCTTCAACAATGCGTCCTATTCGGTGCTGAACATCGAGCTCGAACGGGTGGGCGCCGCATCGGTCGGGGCCAAGGCCAAGTCGCAACTGGACCTCAATGGCCCCGTCATCCACTTTGCGCAACTGGCCCAGGGCATGGGCGTGCACGGCGTGCGCGTGAGCACGGTCGACGACCTGCTCAAGGCCATGACCTATGCCTTCAGCCACGACGGCCCCCACCTGATCGAGGTCATGGTGCCGGAGTCCTTGAACGGCGTGAAACGCAAGGTGCTGCCCTGGGTGCTGCGCGCGCTGCCCAGCCTGCCACTGTCGGTGACCCGTGCGCTCAAGCGCAAGATCGCGCCCTGAACTCAACGCCGACAAGCCCGACCTTTTGTCCTGAAAACCTTCCGATGGAATCCCTCCTTGTCTCGACCGGTGTCGTCGCCCTCGCAGAAATTGGCGACAAGACCCAGCTCCTGGCCTTCATCCTCGCGGCGCGCTTCAAGAAGCCCGTGCCGATCATCCTGGGCATCTTGGTCGCCACCCTTGTGAACCATGGGCTGGCTGGCGCCCTGGGCGCCTGGATCACCAGCACCATCACGCCGCAGGTGCTGCGCTGGGTGCTGGGCCTGTCCTTCATCGGCATGGCCATCTGGACCCTGATCCCCGACAAGATCGAGGACGAAGAAACCCAGATCGCCGCACGCTTTGGCGTCTTTGGCGCCACGCTGATCACCTTCTTCCTGGCCGAGATGGGTGACAAGACCCAGATCGCCACCATCGCCATGGCGGCTCACTACGCCGCGCCTGTGATGGTCGTGATCGGCACCACGCTGGGCATGCTGATCGCCGATGTGCCGGCGGTGTTTGTGGGCGACAAGCTGGCCAACAAGATCCCCATGAAGCTGGTGCACTCGATCGCGGCCGCCATCTTTGCGGTGCTGGGCGTGATGACCTTGCTGGGTGCAGGGGCCAGGTTCGGGGTGTGAGACTGGACAGCTTGCTTGCAATCAGATACAAGTGAGCTGTCCTGTCCTCTCAAGCTTGTCTGCACAACTGCCGAAACACCGACAAGGCCCAAGTCGGGCATCCGTCACGTGCATCAGCCGCATCAGGGAGCTCCCATGAACCAGGAAGACACCAGCCAGCGTTTTCACTCCGCCAACCCGCATGCCCTCCATGCGATTCTGGCGGCCAGTGAAACGCAAGCCATCATCGCGTGTCGCGACATCTTCGACATCAGCGGCATCAAGCTTTGGGCCCGAGACCAGCCGGTTTCCCAGGACCTGCAGCGCAAGTTGATGGACCGTGTCCTTCAGCAGCCCCTGGAAGCCTGCCTGGTGGCCGAAGACGGCGTGTCGACCCAGACCCTCGTGCAGGCCCTCAACGCCCTGTTGGCGCAGGACGGGCCCTTGAGCCCCCTGCTGCGTCCGGCAGCCCCTGCCCTCCTGACGGGCGCAGCCGCGGTGCGGCTGCATCCGGTGGTGCAATTGCTGCTCACGGCCAGCCAGAGCAGCCGCCCACAAGCCTTTGCCCATGCGATCGAAGCCATGGCCATGTGCGGCGCCATGGCCAAGCACAGCGGCGGCGATGAACGGCAGGTGGCCCGGGCCATGACTGCCGGGCTGCTGCACGACATCGGCGAGATGTACATGGCGCCCGAGTATGGCGAGGCCGATGTGGGCGAAACCCTGGACGTGGAGTGCTTTCGGCAACTGGTGGTCCACCCCCACGTGGGTCGGCTGCTGATCGGGCAACTGACCGATTACCCCAAGGACATCGTGCGGGCCGTGGGTGAACACCACGAGCGCCTCGATGGCACCGGCTACCCCTACCGTCTGCAAGGCGACCAGATCTCGACCCTGGGGCGCCTGATGGCTGCGGCCGAAGCCGCCCTGGCCTCCTTGCGCACGCCGGGCACCACGCTGCAGCACGCCAGTGTGGCGCTGCGAGTGATCCCTGGCGAGTTTGACGACCGCCTGGCAGGCCCGCTGTCCGAGGCCGCACGACGCGGTCAGCCCTTGTTGGCCAAACATTCGCTGGAGGAGTTGCGAGCCGACCTGTCGCGCATGAATGTCGGGCTGCAGACCTCGCTCAACCGGCTGGAGGCCTCCATCCCTCCAATGCCCAGTGCCGGCCTGCAGCGTGCGGCCGACATCTCGCGTCACCTGTTGATGCGCCTGCGCAGTGGCTGGAACGAGAGCGGCCTGTGGAGCCCTGACGCCATCGGCCCTGAACAGGTCGCCGAGGTCGAGGCCATTCAGGAGACGCTGCGCCAGCGCATGCGGACCATCGAGCGCGCGGCACGCCTCAGTGCCGGCGAGCTGTCGGACGATGAAGCCGAGCACCTGGACCACATGTGCGCCTGCCTGACGGATGAGCTGAACTGAGATGACCTGAGTCCAGGTTCGGGCCCCTGTGCGATCATCCGCTCATGCCCCATTCAGTCACACTGATCGCCACCCTTGCGACGGGTTTCGCACTGGCCGTCATCTTCGGCTTCGTGGCCGTCAAGCTTCGCCTGCCTGCCCTGGTGGGTTACCTCGTGGCCGGCATTGCGATCGGCCCGACCACCCCTGGCTTTGTCGCTGACCTGGAGATCGCCGGGCAACTGGCCGAGATCGGCGTGATGCTGCTGATGTTTGGCGTGGGTCTGCATTTTTCGATGTCGGACCTGTTGTCGGTGCGCAAGATTGCCCTGCCCGGTGCCGTCGTCCAGATGACGGTGGCCACAGCCATGGGCGCTGCCCTGGCCACCTGGTGGGGCTGGTCACTGGGCGGGGCCATTGTCTTTGGCTTGTCGCTGTCGGTGGCCAGCACCGTGGTGCTGCTCAAGGCCCTGGAGAGCGAGGACGCCGTCGAGAGCATGAACGGGCGCATCGCCATCGGCTGGCTGGTGGTCGAAGACCTGGCCATGGTGCTGGTGCTGGTGTTGCTGCCCGCCCTGGCCGGTGTTCTCCAGCAGCCGGCAGGTCAGGCCGATTGGTCCGGCATCTGGCCCAGCATGCTCAAGACACTGGCCGCCGTGGCCGCCTTTGTCGTCCTGATGCTGGTGGTGGGGCGCCGCGTGTTTCCCTGGGTGCTGTGGCAGGTGGCGCGCACTGGCTCGCGCGAGCTGTTCACGCTGGCCGTGGTGACCGCAGCGGTCAGCATCGCCTTCGGGTCGGCCAAGCTCTTTGGCGTGTCGTTTGCCCTGGGCGCCTTCTTTGCCGGCATGGTGCTGCGAGAGTCCGAGTTCAGTCACCGTGCGGCCACCGAGACCCTGCCCCTGCAAGATGCGTTTTCGGTTCTGTTTTTCGTGTCGGTGGGCATGCTGTTTGACCCCCATGTGCTGATCGAACAACCGTGGCGGGTGGTGGGCGTGGTCGGCGTGATCGTGGTGGGCAAGTCACTGGCGGCGGCGGCCCTGGTGCTCCTCTTGCGCTATCCGCTCAACACGGCCTTGACGGTCTCGGCCAGCCTGGCCCAGATCGGGGAGTTCTCCTTCATCCTGGCGGGGCTGGGCATGTCACTGGGCCTGTTGCCCAAAGAGGGACAAAGCCTGATCCTGGCGGGTGCCTTGATCTCCATCGCCCTGAACCCGCTGCTGTTCTCGATGGTGGGGCCACTGCAGCGCTGGATTCTGGCGCGCTCGGCCCTCGCGCGAGCCATGGCCCGGCGCGATGACCCGCTGGCCGAGCTGCCCATCAGCACCGAGCACAAATACCTCAGCCGTCAGGTGGTGCTGGTCGGACACGGCCGTCTGGGCAAGTTGATCAGCCGGGAGCTGGGCAAGCTCGCGCTGCCCCTGGTGGTGGTTGATTCCAACCGCGAACTGATCGAGCGCCTGCGCAGCGAAGGCCAGCCCGCCGTGTGTGGCGATGCCCTGGAAGAAGGCACGCTGATCCAGGCCCACATTGCCAACGCCCGCATGCTGATCATTGCCATTCCGCAAGCGGTGGACGTGCGCCCCATGATCGAGATCGCGCGGCTGCTGAACCCGAGCATCGAAGTGGTCACCAGCACCAGCAGCGAAGAGGAGGCCCGCTGGCTGACCGATTCATCCGACCAGAACCAGGTGTTCATGCCGTATTCGGCCATGGGGCACGCCATGGCCCAGCACGTGCTGGATCGCCTGCAGAGCGATGCTCAGGCGCATGACCATGGAAATGGCCATGGGCAGGACCACCCCTCAGACAGGGCCCAGGTCCACAAACAGCGGTAAGGGTTCCTGCACGGGCAACGACGCAGGCGGGTCGGCCTCCGGCAGCATCAGGCCCTCGGCCTTGACGCCCATCAGACGCAAGCGCGTGTCCAGGTCAATCGCCTTGAGGCTGCGCGCCGCCCACAGGCGCAAGGTGGCGGCATCCTGTGCGGGCTGGGGCATGGTCAGGCTGCGGGTCACGATCCGAAAGTCCTCGTAGCGCAGCTTGACGCCCACGGTGCGGGCCACGTAGCCCTTGCGAGCCAGGTCACTGGAGACCTGCTCGCACAGCCGCGTCAGCAAGGCACCCAGCGCTTCTCGGTCCTGGCGAGGATGCAGGTTGCGCTCGAAGGTGGTCTCCCGGCTCATGGACTTGGGCTCGCGCCAGGTCACCACCGGGCGGTCGTCGATGCCATGAGCAGCTTCGTGCAACCACTGTCCGTAGCGCGAGCCGAAGTGCTCCACCAGCCAGGGCAAGGTGGCCTGGGCCAGATCGCCAATGGTGTGCACGCCCAGCTCTTGCAGGCGGGCGGCGGCCTTGGGGCCGATGCCATTGATGCGCTGCGCCGGCAAAGGCCACACGCGGGTGGGCACATGTTCGGGCATGAGCAGGGTCAGGCCGTCGGGCTTGTCCAGGTCAGAGGCCAGCTTGGACAGCAGCTTGTTGGGCGTGACCCCGATGGAGCAGGTCAGGCCCGTGGCCTCATGGACGGCCTGCTTGAGCCGGGTGGCCAGTTGCCGCACGCCGTGCAGGGGGTCATCGGGCGTGGTGTCCTGCGCGCCTGGCACCTCGCTCAGGTCCACATAGATCTCGTCAATGCCCCGATCCTCGATGAGCGGCGCGATGCCTGCCACGGCGGCCTTGAACAGGCGGGAGTAGTGTCGGTAGCGCTCAAAGTCCATGGGCAGCAAGATGGCATCGGGCGCCAGCAAAGCCGCCTTCATCAGCCCCATGCCGGAGTGCACGCCCAGCGCGCGCGCCGGGTAGGTGGCCGTGGTGATGACGCCGCGGCCGGCATAGTCCTTCAAGGTCGGCCATCCCCCTTCAGGCTCAGGGGAATGGCCCGAAGGGAGCGCCTGACGGCGACTGCCTCCGATGACCACCGGCTGGCCCTGGAGCTGCGGATGACGCAGCAACTCGACAGACGCGTAAAAAGCATCCATGTCGAGATGGGCAATGAAACGACGGGGCATGCAGCGAAGGGATCACGACCTCAACGAAGGTGGCCGGATGCCTTCATTTTACGGACCGTGAGAGCCTGCGAGCGCGCCAGGGCCGCATCGACCGAGCCACCATCGGTCAGCAGCTTGCTGATCTGCTGCCCCACGGCCGTGCCAATGGCCTGAAACTCAGGGATGGCCACGTACTGAATGCCCACATAGGGCGAGCGCGGCAAGGTGTTGTCGACGGGGTTGGCCGAGGCGATGGCCGTCTGTTCGACCAGGGCATGGCGGTTGGCCTGAAGGAACTGAGACGACTCATACGTGCTGTGCCGCGTGCCCGAGGGCACCGCGCCCCAGCCTTCGCTGCGAGCCACCAACTGAACGTAGGCCCGCGAGGTGGCCCACCGCACAAAGGTGAGCGCCTCGGGCGTGTGCCGCGAACTGGTCGGCACGGCCAGGGCCCAGGCCCACAGCCAATGCGCGCCCTGATGGGTGACCGCCGTGGGCGCGCGCAAGAACGCCACGCGCCCGGCCACCTGGGATCGCTGCGGATGGTCCACAAAACCACCGGCCACCGTGGCATCGACCCAGATGGCGCATTTGCCCGCGCTGAACAAGGCCAGGTTCTCGTTGTAACCATTGGCGGCCGCGCCGGGCGGACCGTACCGCGTCATCAGGTCGACATACAGCTTGACCGCCTCACGCCAGGGCTTGCTGGTCAGCTGGGGCCGCCAGGCCTGATCAAACCATTGCCCGCCCATGGCGTTGACCATGGTGGTGATCAGGGCCATGTTCTCGCCCCAACCAGGCTTGCCACGCAAGCACACGCCATAGACCCCCTTGTCGGGCTGATGCAGTCGGGCCGCAGCATCGCGGATCTGCGACCAGGTGACCGCGGCAGGCAGCTCGATGCCGGCCGCGGTCAGCAGGTCGCGGCGCACCATGGTCATCGAACTCTCGCCATAGAACGGTGCCGCATACAGGCGACCCTGGATCGACAGGCCCTCTCGAATGCCCGGCAGCAGGTCCTCGACGTCATCGATCGCCTCTGGCTTGATCTCCTGCAGCCACCCTTGACGCCCCCAGATGGGCGCCTCGAACAGGCCGATGGTGGTCACGTCAAAACGACCCGCCCCGGTGGTGATGTCGGCCGTGACCTGTTGACGCAGACGCCCCTCGGGCATCGGCACCCATCTGAGCCGGATGCCGGGGTGGGCTTTCTCGAAATGGTGCCCCAGCTTCTGCATGGTGATCATGTGGCCGTTGTCCACGGTGGCAATCACCAGCTCGACCGCACCCACCAGGGTGCTGACACTCCACAACATGAGGGCCAGAGCAGCTTTCATGGCCGCACCCTACGTCATCCGGGCAGGAGAGGCAATCCCTTGCAGCCCGCCATCCTGTGACAAAGATGCCGCCGATTCCCCGGGCCCGTGCGAACAGACATGGCATTTGCCTCGGGCATGAGAGATGATGAAGCCTCCTCCATGCGGCCCTCGCAGGCCTGGTGATGCACCCCGATCGCTCCTCCCCCACTAGCCGCCGGCCCTGGTCGCCCCACCACAGTGTGAGGGCTCGCTTTGCCTTGACCATCGGCCTGACGGGGCTGTTGTTCGCGCTGGCGACGACCTTGCTGGTGGAGTGGGATCAGCGTCAGCAATTGACCGCCGCGCTGGGAGACGCCAGCCGGCGTGAGGCCCAGTTCCTGAGTCAGACCTTGTCGCTGTCACTCAAGGAGCGGCTCGCGCAGATCCGGCAGATGGCCGATCAACCCGAGGTGGCCAGTGGCCTGGCCGATGCGGGCAAGCTGCGTCTGGCGCTGGAGCAAGTCCGGGTGCAACACCCTGAGCTGGTCTGGATGGCCATGGTCGATGTGCAGGGCGTGGTGCAGGTCGCCACCGGCACCTTTCTGGAAGGCCACACGCTGACGTCGCAACCCTGGCATGTCGAGGGCCTCAAGGGCCCTTGGGTGGGGATCCCCCATCCGGCCGGCATCCTGACGCAGCACCTGCCCATGGATGCCGACGGCAAGCCCCGCATGCTGCTGGACCTGGCCGTGCCCGTGATCGACTACGAAGGCGTCACCGTGGGGGTGGTCGTGGCCATGCTGGACTGGCAATCCATCCGCGACCTGCACGCCGCACTGACCTCCTCACTGCAGGCCAGTTCAGGCCTGGAGAGCTTGCTGCTGTCCCCTTCCGGCGAAGTCACCATCGGACCGGACGCCTACCTGGGAAACAGCCTTCAAGTGGCGGCCCTGCCCGCGATCCTGAGCCAGGGCCAGCCCGATGTGATCCGCTGGCATGAACCCGAGCCCTACCTGACCGCCGCAGCCCCCGTCAAACTGATCGACAGCCCGGAGGCGCCCCGCTGGACCCTGATCCTGCGCCAGGGCACAGACAAGGCCTTTGAGGGCCTGGCGCAGGCCCGCCGGCGCATGCTGCTGGGGGGGCTGGTGGCCTCGATCGCCTTTGTGGCCATCAGTTGGCTGGTGGCGGGGTACATCTCGGGGCCCTTGCGGCGCCTGGCCAACGTGGCGGTGCGACTGCGCCAGGGCGAGGCCGTCGAGTTCCCGCCGGCCAACGGCAAGGCGGCCGACGAACTGGCTCAACTGGGCGTGGCCCTGCGCGAGATGGATGCCGGCATGCGTCAGCAGATCCAGGACCTCAAGAACAGCACTGCGCGCTTTCGGGCCCTGATCGACACCACCCCCGATGGCATCGTGATCTGTCGCGAGCAGGCCATGGAACACATCAACCCGGCAGGCCTGGCGATGACCGAAGCCCAGTCCAACGTGCCTTGGCAAGGTCGCCCGGTGTCCGAGCTGTTCGTGCCCGAGGCCAGGGCCCTGGTCGACGGGGTGATGGCCCAACTGGCCCATGAGCCGGTCGCCCCCGCGTTCGAGAGCCAGTTGATCGGGCCGGGCGGTCAGGCCCTGCCAGTCGAGGTCATCGCCTGGGCCCTGGACGATGCCGGGCAGCGCATCAAGCACCTGTTGATCCGCGACATCACCGAGCGCCAGCGGGCTCGCGAGGAACTGAGCCGCCACCAGCAGCACCTGGAAGAGCAGATCCGCCTGCGCACCCTGGAGCTGCAACAGTCCCGCGACAAGGCCGAGGCGGCCAACCAGGCCAAGAGCGCCTTCCTGGCCAACATGAGCCACGAAATCCGCACGCCCATGAACGCCGTCATGGGGATGACCTACCTGATCCGCGAGCGCCCGGACGACCCTGCCAACGTCGAACGCCTGGCCATGGTGGCCGATGCCTCCGAGCACCTGATGGGCATCATCAACGATGTGCTGGACCTGTCCAAGATCGAATCGGGCAAGCTGGCGCTGGAGGATGTGGTCTTTGACCTGGGGGCGGTGCTGGTCAAAAGCAGCGAGCTGGTCAATGAAAAGGCCCGCCGCAAGGGACTGGCGCTGAAGGTCGAGAACCTGGTGCCCTGGCAACAGGTGCGCGGCGACCCCACCCGCCTGGCCCAGGCCCTGATCAACCTGATGAGCAATGCCGTGAAATTCACGGCCGAGGGCCAGGTCACCTTGCGCGCACTGCCCGAAGCCACCCGAGGCGAGCCTGGACTCGTTCGCTTTGAGGTGATCGACACCGGGGTGGGCGTCTCGCCGGAGCAGTTGGGCAAGATCTTTCAGCCTTTCGAGCAGGCCGACAACTCGACCACCCGGCGCTATGGGGGCTCCGGCCTGGGCCTGGCCATCACGCGCAGCCTGGCCGAGCAGATGGGAGGCCACATTGGCGCCAACAGCCAGGTCGGCCACGGCAGCACCTTCTGGATCACGGTCCAGTTGACCCCGGCCGAGCCGACACCGGCAGATACAGCGTCCTCAGCCCACCCGGGGGACCACTCCCCCCTTCGCAACGATGCCGAACAGATCCTGCGGCAGTATCACCAGAATGCGCGGATCCTGCTGGCCGAAGACAACCACGTCAACCGCATCCTGGCCAGCGAAATGCTGGGCATGGCAGGCTTGACGGTGGACCTGGCCGAGAACGGCGTGCAGGCCGTGGCCATGGCCGAACAACATCAGTACGACCTGATCCTGATGGACGTGCACATGCCTGACATGGATGGCCTGCAGGCCACGCGAGCGATCCGGCAGTCAGCGCTGTATGCCAGCGTGCCGATCGTGGCCATGACGGCCAGCGTGATGCAGGAGGATCGTCAGGCCTGCAAGGATGCAGGCATGAACGATCACATCAGCAAGCCCCTGAACGCACCCGTGCTGTTTCACACGGTGCTCAGGTGGCTCAGCGCCTGAGCCGGCCCGGGTGGATCAGGGCGCCGCTTCGGGCGTGACGGGGGTGACGGCTTCAGCAGGCGCGGCTGGGTCCAACTCGGCATCGCCCTCAGTCGAGGGCGCATCGTCAGGGCCGAGGGTCTTCTTGAAAGCCTTCTCGGCTTTCTTCTTCTTCTTTTCCATCTCGCGCTGACGTTTTTCGAACTGGTAGTTGGGTTTTGCCACGTGCTGGGGTCCTGAAGTTCATGAGGAACAGATGTCACGCACCTTACACCCGAACGCGCCCAAATGACTCAGGATCGACGGCCATCGCGACGAACTTCTCGCAGCATGAACAGATAAAGACTCTCGACCTTCTCGCGCGCCCAGGGGGTCTTGCGCAAAAACCGCAGGCTGGAGCTGATGCTGGGGTCGCTCATGAAGCAGCGAATGGGCACCTGCTGGGCCAGCTCCCGCCAGCCGTAGTGATCCACCAGGGCCGTGACGATGGCCTCCAGCGTCATGCCATGCAGCGGATTGCGGGGCTGTTCGGGCGGGGATGGAGGCGTGTTCATGACCACATTTTGCCTGGCCTCACAATGGAGCCATGAAAGTACCCCCCCGACTGCAGCCCCTGATCGAAGAAGGGTTGATCGACACCGTCGTGCGACAACTCATGAGCGGCAAGGAGGCCATGGTCTACGTGGTGCGCTGCGGCGACGAGACCCTGTGCGCCAAGATCTACAAGGAAGCCACGCAGCGCAGCTTCCGCCAGGCGGTGGACTACACCGAAAACCGCAAGGTCAAGAACACCCGGCAGGCCCGCGCCATGGCCAAGGGCACCCGCTTTGGCCGCCAGGCCAGCGAGGCGGCTTGGCAAAGCGCCGAGGTCGATGCCCTGTACCGGCTGGCTGCTGCCGGGGTGCGCGTGCCCACACCCCACAATTTTTGCGATGGCGTGCTGCTGATGGAGCTGGTGACCGACGAGCACGGCGATGCTGCACCCCGGCTCAACGACGTGGTGTTCACGGCCGACGAGGCCCGGGCCCACCACGCCACCTTGCTGACCGAGGTGGTGCGCATGCTGTGCGCCGGCGTGGTCCACGGCGACCTGTCGGAGTTCAACATCCTGCTGGGCGTGCGTGACGGGGTCGTGGCGCCGGTCATCATCGACCTGCCCCAGGCCATTGATGCGGCGGGCAACAACCACGCCAACCGCATGTTGCAGCGCGATGTGGCCAACCTGCGAAATTTTTTCGGTCAGTCCGCCCCCGACCTGCTGAGCATCGACCATGGCCTGGAAATCTGGGACCTGTACGAGCGAGGCCTGCTCACACCCGAGACCGTCCTGACCGGACAGTTCGAGCGCAAGACAGGCCCGGTCGATGTGGGCAGCGTGATCCGGGAGATCGACGATGCCCGCGACGAAGAAATGGCCCGCCGCTTGAGACAGCAGCAAGGCTCCTGAGTCAGCGTCGCGCTCAGGTCACTGGCAGCGCCGTCGGACGGATCACCTTGTCAATGATGTGGATGACCCCGTTGGTGGCCAGGATGTCGGTGGAGACGATTTCGGCCCGTGGGTTGCCCGCGCCACCCTGGTCGGTGATCATGAACGAGCTGTCCACCGTGAAGGTCGCGCCCTGCACCGTGGTGATGGCCTGACCGACCGGGACTTCAGCCGCCAGCACACGGCCGCTGACCACGTGGTAGGTCAGCACGCTGGTGAGCAGATCCCGGTTTTCCTCGGCCAACAGTTGCTCCTTGGTCAGGCCGGTTTCGGCCAGCAGGTCTGCAAAGGCCTGATTGGTGGGCGCAAACACCGTGAAGGGCCCGGGGCCTGACAGGGTGCCAGCCAGGCCGGCCGCGACCACCGCCTCGACCAGGATGCTGAAGTCGTCCACGCTTTGAGCGATCTGGACAATGTTCTGGTTGGCCGGCAGCAGCACCGTGTCCACCGTGTGGATGACCCCGTTGCTGGCGGCCAGGTCCACCGCCGTGATCGAGGACGTGCGCCCACGACCGTCAAAAATGGTCAGTCCGTCGCCGCTTTCCACCTTGAAAACACCCCCTTGCACGGTGGTGATGGCGCGTCCCAGTTGCACTGCCGTCGAGGGCACACTCCCGGCCACCACGTGGTAGGTCAACACGGCAGTCAACAAGGGCACGTCGGCAAACAAGGCCTCCTTGGTGGTCTCAAGCTCAGCCAGCAAGGCCACAAAGGCGTCGTTGGTGGGGGCAAAGACCGTGAAGGGGCCTGCGCCCTGGAGGGTGGACACCAGACCGGCGGCTTGCACCGCTTCGACCAGCAGGCTGAACTGCGGCAAGCCCACCAGCACCTCGACCAGGTTGGGGCCCGAGGGCGTGGCCACTGTCCGGGCGGCCAGTTCGTCGAGGTCGCTGCCGCCACCACAGGCGGTCAAGGCAGCAGCCGCGCCAGAAGCCAGCGCAAAGGTCAGGAAACGGCGTTTGTTCAGGTTGGGCATGAGCACCTCCGGGTGAATGCAAAGCAAGGGTGGATGACAGGTGAGCGCCGCAATGCACTCTGACGTCAGAATAAATACTATTCAGTCATAATCAACACCAAACAGTATTTACCCCTCTCCCGACATGGGATTGACCTCACGCCAGACGGAACTGCACCACGGCGCTGAAAGGCCCACGGACCGGACATCTCGAAGGCCACGAAGCTTTGATCTGAGGCATAAACGACAGGCATCGCTCAGGCGGGCAGATCACTGAAGCGGGCTACACTGAACCACGCACATTGAGGAGAACAACCACATGCAAGTCTTGTTGAACACTGACACCCACGTTGACGGCCGCCAGGGCATGGCCGAGCACCTGCAAACGGTCGTGAAGGAAGCCCTTCATCGCTTTGGTGACCATGTCACCCGCGTCGAGGCCCATGTGGTTGACGCCGTCAGCCACGCCAAGACCAACCCGGACGACATCCACTGCACGCTGGAAGCGCGCCTGGTCGGGTTGGAGCCCGTGGTGGTCAAGGACCATGCCCCGACGGCCCACCAGGCCATCCATGGTGCCGTGGTCAAGCTCAAGCGAGCCGTGGCCACGTCCATTGAAAAGCACGACCCCCGCCATCGCGGCGCGGGCCTCAGCGAGCACACCGCTGAAGACACCGACGATCAGGCCTGATCCGCCGGTGTCGGTGGCGCAGGATCAGTCGGCCTTGGCCACGGGTTCTGCGGCCACCGTCTCGGGCGATTGCGCCCAGACGAAGAATTCCAGGTTGCCATCACTGGCAGCCACCGGGCTGGCAAAGCCCTTGTGCACGGTCCAGCCTTGCTTGGTGCAGGCCCGACGGACCATGTCGCGGGCGCGAGCCAGTTGCTTGGGGTCCTTGACCACACCGCCCTTTTCCACGTTGTCCTTGCCCACCTCGAACTGAGGCTTGATCAGCAGCAGTGCGTCGCCACCCGGGCGCAGCCAGGGGCTCAGGAACGGCACCACGCTGGCCAGCGACAGGAAGGACAGATCGGCCACGATCAGGTCAAAGCCCTTGGCGGGCGCGTGTTCCTTGAGGGTGCTCTTCTTGAGCTCTCGGGCATGGACCTCTTCCAGGCACACCACCCGGGGGTCGTCACGCAGGCGCTGGTGCAACTGACCGTGCCCCACGTCCACCCCGACCACCTGTGCAGCGCCGTGGTTGAGCAGCACATCCGTGAAACCACCCGTGCCCTGGCCGATGTCCAGGCAATGGCGCGCGGCCACGTCCAGGTCGACCAGGCCCAGGGCGGCTTCGAGCTTGAGGCCAGCCCGTGAGACCCAGCGCAGTTCGTCGTCGTTGGTGACGCGGAACTGGGCATCTTCCGGCAGGTCTTCACCCGACTTGCGCAGGGTGGTCCACCCCTTGGGCCCCAGCCACTGCGCGGCGTTGGCTTCAATCAGGCGTTGGGCGGCGGAACGGGTGGGTGCATGTCCCCCCGAAACCAGAAGTTGGTCTGCTCTTGGCATCAGTGTCTGGGGCCCGGCGTGGGCCATTTCAAGTCAATCGCGGACGATAACAGAGCCAGGGCTCCGATGCCACTGAAATGCACGCGCCAGCGCCCAGGTTCAGGGCAAAGGCGTCGGAAACACCAACCGCTCGCCCAATTCGCGCAACTGAGGGTTGCGGGCGTACATTTTTTTCAGGTCTCGGTATTCGGGCTTGGCCACGTGTTCGCGCATCTTGGCCAGGGACTGGCGGGGCAAGGTGGTGACCACAAAGTTGGCAATGGCCGTGGGGATCCAGCCCCCGGGGTCGCCATGGCCCTCGACCTCCACCTCGGTGCGCGTGGGGGAGATCACCCGCAGCGTCCAGGTGGACTTCAGGCTGGGCACGCGCACATAGCCCTTCTGGGGCGCCATCAGGCCGTCCTGGCTGGCGACGTTGACGGTGATGGCCATGGTGGCCGGGTCTTGTTTGACGGTCACGTGGGCCACGGCATCGCGGGGGTTGACCGGCCAGATGCCCTTGAGGGCCAGGTAGATGTAGGCATCGTCCAGGCGCTCACCCTTGATGAAACGGGCTTCGTTGAGCAGGAAGAACCACTCGTGCATGGTGGACACGTCGGCCAGGGTGGCCGCCACCTGGGCCAGGGGCGCATCGACCTGCACGATGCCTCGGAATTCCTTGAGAGGCTGCCCCGGCACATGGCGGGTGAAGATGGCGATGCCGTTGGAGCTGCCGTGCGGCTCCCAGGCGATGCTGGCCTGGGCCGAGGGCAGCATGACGCCCAAGGTCAGGACCAGGGCCGGCAGGAAGGAGGGCAGACGAAAAAGGTTCATGCCCGACTATCTCCCAGACCAGACACGCGCAAGCCGCAGGTTTCCCCTGATGGGGGATCAGGCCTGACTTGCATTTGCGTCGCCCCATGGCGACACTTGAAGGGGTGGGGTGCGAGGCGCCCTATCATGTGCCGGTACATCTGCCAGCCGCTTTCGAAAGGTGCGTCATGGAAGTCTTGAATTTTCTGCAGTTGATGGTCGAGAAAAACGCATCTGACCTGTTCTTCAGTGTCGGGGCGCCCGTCAACGTCAAGATCGAGGGCATCACGCACCCCTTGAAGATGCCTGCCCTGCAGCCCGGCGAGGTCAAGCAGATGGCCTACTCGGTCATGAACGACAAGCAGCGCGCCGAGTTCGAGGCGCGTCTGGAGCTCAACATGTCGATCTCGGCCTCGGGCATGGGTCGGTTTCGGGTCAATGTGTTCATGCAACGCGGCGAGACCGGCATGGTGATCCGTTTCATCAAGTCCAAGATCCCGCCCATGGCCGACCTGGGCCTGCCGCCGGTGCTGGAAGACCTGGTCATGCTCAAGCGAGGCCTGGTGCTGGTCACCGGGGCCACAGGTTCGGGCAAGTCCACCACGCTGGCGGCCATGCTCAATTACCGCAACCAGAACGCCACGGGACACATCCTGACCATCGAGGACCCGATCGAGTTCCTGCACGCCCATCAGCGCTCCATCGTGGACCAGCGCGAGGTCGGCATCGACACGCTGTCCTACGAAGAGGCCCTCAGGAACGCCATGCGCGAGGCCCCGGATGTGATCATGATCGGCGAGATCCGCGACCGACAGACCATGCAGCAGGCCATTGCCTATGCCGAGACCGGGCACCTGTGCCTGTCCACCCTGCACGCCAACAACGCCAACCAGGCGCTGGAGCGGGTGATCAACTTCTTCCCCGAAGATGCCCACCATCAGTTGCTGGCCGACCTGAGCCTCAACCTGGCGGGGGTGGTCTCTCAGCGCCTGATCCCCGGGCTCAAGCAAAAGCTGGTGCCCGCCGTGGAGGTGATGGTGCAGTCGCCCTTCATCAGCGACCTCATCGCCAAGGGCGAGATCGCCGCCATCAAGGAGGCCATGAGCCACAGCACGGGCGCGGGCATGTGCACCTTTGACCAGGCCTTGTACTTCCTGTACGCCGAGGGCCGCATCTCGCTGGACGAGGCCCTGCACAACGCCGACTCGCGCACCGACCTGTCGCTGCGCATCCGACTGGCGGCGGGCGTGAACCCTTCGGAGACGGGCGACCTGGCCTTTGACAGCTCCCAGGCGATTGCCGCCACCTCACGGCGACTGAACTGATGTGACGCATGGATCACTGGCCCCTGCCCCCGTTCTACAAGGAAGCAGGCACGCCTGCTGCACCGACCGCTGCCGATGCCATGGTGTTTGCCAGGGACGGCTCCACCCATGTGGGTCAGCTGACCGACTTTGATCCGACCGCGCAGACCCTGCGTTTGCAGGCCAAGGGCAAGGTCCTGGCCAGCCAGCAGATCCAGCCGAGCACCCGCCCGTTTGTGGTTCACTTCACGGACCATGAACAGCTTCAGGGGCAGACCCAGGGCTTCGTCAAGACCCGCCACGGCTTGTTCGTGTTCCTGACCACCGTGACCGACCAGGTGGTTCGCATCTTCATCCCTGACAGCGCCATCGAGCGTTACCACGTCGGGCCCTTGCTGGGCGCCCAACTGGTCGAGAGTGCGGCCATCCAGCCCGAAACGCTGAGCCAGGCTCTGGCCGAGCAAGCGCGGCGGCGCCAGTCTCAGATGGACGCCTTCCTCCAGGACGACGACGCCCCCACGGCACCCATGCCCCTGCAGACGGGCCCCGATCTGGACGCCCTGCCCACCTACCAACCCGTGCGGCTGGCCGACATCCTGATGGGCCAGGGACTGGTCTCGCGAGAGCAGCTCTCCAGTGCGCTGCGCAAGATGGCCCGCGACAAATCCAGCCTGCTGGGCCACATCCTGGTGGAGATGGGTGCCGTCACGCGCACCCGCCTCACACAGGCCGTGGCCGAGCAGCTCAACATCCCGGCCGTGGTCCTGCGCGATCTGACCATCGAACCGGCCGTGCTGGCCCTGGTGCCCAAGGCCTTTGCCTTCGCGCACCACGTGCTGCCGCTGCTGAGCACGGACAAGACCCTCGTGGTGGCCTTGGAAAGCCCGGTCGACGCCGACTACCTGGACGAGCTGCGCAACTCGACCCAGCGGCAGATCGCACCGGTCCTGGCCAACCCGGAAGAGCTGTCGGCGCGCATTGCCCATGAGTACGCCAACGCGCCAGCCGTTCCGCCCCATGTTTCGACCGCCGCCATCCAGATGGAGCTGCAACAACTGGCCAACGAGCTGCCCGGGGCCGAGCTGAGCGACAAGTACGGACCGGGCAAGCAACAGGTGTCCGAGAATGACACCATCCTGGTCCGCCTGGTCAACAAGATGATCGAAGATGCCCACCACGCCGGCGCCTCCGACATCCACGTGGAGGCCTATGAGGGCGAAGCATCCACACGCATTCGCTTTCGCATCGACGGCAGCCTGACCGACTACCTCAAGCTGCCCTACACGCTGCGCTCGGCCATCGTCTCGCGCATCAAGATCATGGCCAGCATGGACATCGCGGAGCACCGCAAGCCCCAGGACGGCAAGATCGATTTCTCTCGGTTTGCGCCCCTCAAGCTGGAGCTTCGGGTGGCCAGCCTGCCCACCGCCAATGGCCTGGAGGATGTGGTGATGCGGCTGCTGGCCTCGTCCAAGCCCATCCCGCTCAGCCAGTTGGGCTTCAGCCCTGCACTGGAGGCCCAGCTCAAGGACATGGTGCACCGCACCTACGGCCTGATCCTGGCCTGCGGCCCCACGGGGTCGGGCAAGACGACCACGCTGCACTCGCTGCTGGCCGAGGTCAACACCACCGAGAACAAGATCTGGACGGCCGAAGACCCGATCGAGATCACCCACCCCGGGCTGCGCCAGATCCAGATGATTCCGCGTGCGGGGCTGACCTTTGCCACGGCCATGCGCGCCTTTCTGCGGGCCGACCCGGACATCATCATGATCGGGGAAATGCGCGATGCGGAGACCACCCACATGGCGATCGAAGCGTCGCTGACCGGGCACCTGGTCCTGTCGACCCTGCACACCAACAGCGCCCCTGAAAGCGTGGTTCGACTGCTGGACATGGGGCTCGATCCGTTCAACTTCTCGGACGCCCTGGTGGGGGTGCTCAGCCAGCGTCTGGCTCGCAAGCTGTGCACGCACTGCAAGATCCCGCGCCCCAGCACGGCCGATGAGATCCGGGACATGGCGCATGAGTATTGCAGTCACACCGAGCTGGATCCCGAGCAGGTGCTGGCCGAATGGATGCAGCGTTTCGGGACGGCCGACGGGGGGCTGCCGCCGCTCTACACCGCCCCGGGCTGCGACCACTGTGGCCACACCGGGCACAAGGGCCGGGTGGGCATCTACGAGCTGATGACCGCCGCCCCCGCCATCAAGAAGCTGATCCAGGCCCGCGCGCCGGTGGAGCAACTGTTTCGATGCGCGGTCAGCGAGGGCATGCTGACCCTCAGGCAGTACGGCCTGATCAAGGTGCTGGAAGGGGTCACCGACCGGGCCAGCATGCAAAGCTCGTGTGCCTGAGCCGGTGCCAGGGCGGCGCCGATTCCCAGGATGAACACAACCGCCATCGCCGAAAGCACTTCATTCTTTCGAAGGATCACCCGATAAGCCCAGAGTTGGTGTCTGACGCACCGTTTCACCGAGGGCCACATGAATTTCACGGTTCCGCATCCATCTGGCCTCAAGCCCTACCGCCGCGCCGCCACAGCCGCCGCCGCATTGGCCATGCTGGCCACCCTGGAGGGGCCTGCATGGGCTCAGCCCTTGCCCCAGGGCGGCACCGTGGTTCAGGGCAGTGGCACCCTGCAGCAAACAGGCAGCACCCTCACCATCACTCAGCACACCGACAAGCTCGTGACCGACTGGCAGCAGTTCTCCATCGGTACGGGCCACACGGTGCAGTTTGTGCAGCCTTCAGCGACGGCCGTGGCACTGAACCGCGTCACGGGCTCGGATCCTTCAGTCATCCAGGGTGCCTTGCGGGCCAACGGGCAGGTGTTCCTGATCAATCCAAACGGGGTCTTGTTCTCCCCCTCGGCACTGGTCGAAGTGGGCGGCTTGCTCGCTTCCACGCTCTCCATGAGCAATGACGACTTCATGCAGAGCCGCTACCGCCTGGCCGGCGACAGTTCGGCAGCGGTGATCAACCAGGGTCAGATGACAGCCGCCAAGGGCGGCACCCTCGCGCTAGTGGCCGCGCGCGTGGTCAACGAAGGACAGATGCAGGCCCCTCAAGGGCTGGTGGCCCTGGGCGCGGGGCGCCTTGTCACGCTGGACATGGGCGGCCCCGTCAAGCTGGTGGTGGAAGAGGGTGCTTTGAATGCGCTCATCACCCAGGGCGGAGCCATCCGCACCCCGGGCGGCACCGTCTTGTTGACAGCCAAGGCTGCAGGCGATCTGGCCAGCACCGTCATCCGCCACACCGGCACGAGCGAGGCCCGCACCCTGGCCTCCGGGGAAGCCGGCGAGATCATGTTGTTGGGCGACATGGTCAATGACCGCATCGAGGTGGCGGGAACCCTGGACGCCAGCGCCCCAGAAGGCGGCAACGGTGGCTTCATCGACACCAGTGCGTCCAATGTGCGCCTGTCGCCCGGGTTGTCTGTCACCACCCGCGCGCCCCATGGCCAGACCGGCACCTGGCTCATCGATCCGCAGGATTACCTCATCGCGGCCTCAGGGGGAGACATCACGGGGGCACAGCTGTCGGCTGCGCTGAACAACACCAACGTCACCATTGAAAGCAGCAGCGGCAGCACCCACGGATCGGGCGACGTGATCGTGCGCGATGGCATCTCGTGGTCCGCCAACAACCTCACGCTGACGGCCGCGCGCGATGTGCGCATCGAGGCGCTGTTGCAAGCCACCGGCACCTCCAGCCTGACCCTGCACGTGGGCACCGCCAATGGCGCCGATGGTGCCGTGTCGAACGCCAGCGTGCGCGTGGGCAGCAGCACCGACGGCACATTCAGTGGCCGGGTGGATTTCGGGGGGCGCGCAGGCACCGGCCTGCTGGAGATCAATGGCCAGGCCTACACCGTGATCAATGCCCTGGGTGCCGAGGGCAGCGTCACCGGCACCGACCTGCAAGGCATGGCCGGCAACTTGGCGGGCCGCTATGCGCTGGGCAACCCCATCGACGCCAGCGCCACCGCCTCATGGGCTGGGGGTTTCAACCCGGTGGGCACTGACGGTGCCGATTTCACAGGCACCTTTGACGGGCTGGGGAACGTCATCAGCCATCTCCACATCGACCGGCCAGATCGCTATGGCACGGGCCTGCTGGGCGTGACGCAAGAGGCCACGCTGCGCAATGTGGGGCTCGCCAATGTCAGCATCACGGGTGGTCAACGCACCGGCGCCCTGGTCGGGGCGGCCATGTATGGCACCATCCAGAATGTGTACTCGTCGGGCGTGGTGGGTGGTGAGTACTACGTGGGCGGGCTGATCGGCACGCAACATGAGTTGAACACCCGCTACGCGCGTTCGTGGGCCACGGTTTCGGGGGACCGCCACATCGGCGGCCTGGCGGGCTTCAACGGCAGCTGGATCGAGTACAGCTACGCCAAGGGCAACGTCACTGCCACGGGTGCGCTCAGCGGCTCTGCCAACAGTGCAGGGGGCTTGACAGGGGACAACACCGGTGTGCTGTCGAACAGCTACGCCACAGGCCATGTCGTGGGTGCCAACTACGTGGGCGGCCTGACGGGCTACAGCAACAACTGGATCGAAAACACCTACGCCACCGGTTCGGTCACGGCCACCGGTGAGCGTGTGGGCGGACTGGTGGGACACCATGGCGGCAGCATCCACCAAAGTTACGCCACCGGTGCGGTGTCCAGCCCGGGTGCATTGGTGGGCGGCCTGACTGGCTACAGCGACGACGCCTGGGCAGCCGACACCAGCTTCTGGGATGTGCAGCGTACCGGCCAGGCCAGCAGCGGCGCCGGCCGCCCCATGAACACCGCCGATTTCAAGGTGCGTGACAACTTCACCAGCGCCACCGAGGCCAACGGCAACCAGGACCCAGGCTGGAATGTCAGCCAGACATGGACGCTGTATGAGGGCCACACCGACCCACTGCTGCGCGTGTTCATGACGCCCTTGCACGTGACCGCAGGCACCGTCAGCAAAACCTATGACGGCCAGGCCCACAGTGGCAGCCCCAACGTGACTTACAGCGCCATGCCCGACCTGAGCTTGCTGGCCGGCACGGTGACCTTGGGTGGCCATGCCAGCGGCGCCACACAAGCCGGCAGCTACGACGTCACCCCGCAGGGCCTGTACTCCGGGCAGCATGGCTATGACATCAGTTACGGCAGCGGGTTGCTGACCATCGCTCCACGCAACATCACGATCACGGTCGACAGCCAGCAGAAGATCCTCAATGCGCCCGACCCGCAGCTCAGCTACCGCATCACGGCCGGCAGTCTGGTGGAGGGCGACACTCTGGATGTGACTCTGAGCCGCCACCCGGGTGAGGTCCAGGGTCGCTACGACATCCTGGCCAGCATCACGCCTGACAGCAACTACAACGTGAACATCGTGGCCGGCGAACTGTCCATTGAACAGCCGTCCATCCCTGAGCCCCAGCGTGTGGCCATCTTCAACTCGCTGGCACCCAGCCAACCCAGCCCGGTTGCGATCAACGTCTCGCCAACTGCCCCGGTGGGCTCTGCTCCGACGGCAGGTTCTGAAGGCAGCAGTGGCCTGGTCTTTGTCGCTGCGCCCGAGGGTGCCAGCACGCCGTCGGGAGCAGGCCCTGCCGGGTTCATGCGTGTCTTCGTGGTCTCTGGCGGCATCCGCATGCCCCTGGTTCAGGAAGGTCAATGATGTTTGCTTACCGCACCGCGGCACTGGCCGCGATGGCCCTGTTGGCCGCTCATGTCGGCGCACAGGTGGCGCCTGACGGCGGACGCCTGCTGCAAGAAATCAAGCCCGCCTTGCAGGCCCCGACACCGACCCAGGGCATCGAGGTCAAGCCCCCACCCACACCGGCGACCGAACCTGGTGGCGTCCAGGTGACGCTGAGCGGCCTGCGCTTCAGCGGCCACACGGTGTTCAGCACCGAGGCCTTGCTGGCCGTGACGGGCGATGTGGCAGGCCAGCGATTTGACCTGGCCGGCCTGCGCGGCCTGGCCGATGCCGTCAGCGCGCACTACCGGGCCCAGGGCTACCCCTTTGCCAGGGCTCTGCTGCCAGCACAGGCCTTGCGCGACGGCGTTCTGCACATGGAGATTGTGGAAGGCCGCTACGGCCAGGTGCGAGCACTGGCCGACGACCCCGCACTGGCGCAGCGAGCCCAGGCCTGGCTGAACCGCCTGCAACCCGGCGCCGTGATCGACAGCGCCACGCTGGAGCGCGCCACGTTCTTGATGAACGACCTGCCCGGGATGCAGGTGTCCCCACTGATTCGGCCCGGTCATGCCACCGGCACGGGCGATCTGGAGGTGCGCCTGCAGCGTGGCCCACTGGTCACCGGCCAGGCAGGCCTGGACAACGCCGGCAACCGCTACACCGGCCAGCACCGCGCCACGCTGGATCTGGACCTGAACAGCCCGCTGCTGCTGGGTGACCGACTGAGCCTGCGCGCCCTGGCCACCGACGACCAGATGTGGTTCGGCGGCCTGGACTACAGCGCCCCGTTGGGCGCCTCGGGCTGGCGTGTGCAGGTTGGCTTGGCACGCAGCGCTTACAAGTTGGGCAAGGACTTTGCCAGCCTGCAAGCCACCGGCACGGCCGACGTGCGCAGCCTGGGTCTGAGTTTTCCATTGAAGCGCTCGCACAGCCTGAACGTGTATTGGGGGGTGGCTTACCACCACAAGCAACTGAACGACCGCCAGGACAGCACCGGCAGCCAGGGCGACAAAACCAGCACCACCGTGCCTCTGACACTGCGCTTTGACCTGCGCGACAGCCTGGGGCTGGGAGGCCTGACCTACGGGCAGGTGGGCTGGACACTGGGCAGTCTGCGACTGGATCCCAACAGCCGTGCGCTGGACCAGGTCACCGCCAACTCGGCCGGTCAGTTCGACAAGTTCTCCCTGGACATGGCGCGCCTGCAAGCCCTGCCAGGTGCGTGGACGCTGTACACCCGCGTGGCTGCGCAATGGGCCACAAAGAACCTGGATTCGTCAGAAGGCTTTGGCCTGGGCGGCGCGGACGCCGTGCGGGCCTACCCCAGTGGCGAAGGCTATGGCGACCGCGGCTGGCTGGGCCAGGTAGAACTGCGCCGCACGATGGGCGCTTGTGCACCCTATCTGTTCTATGACACCGGCCGCGTCACACGCAACGCACGCCCCTGGGAGGGCGGCGACAACCACCGCACCCTGGCTGGTGCAGGCCTGGGCCTGCGCGCCCAGCACCAGGGCTGGACGCTGGACGCCTCGGCAGCCTGGCGCACCGCGGGTGGGGCAGCCACCTCGGACACCGCCCAGCACCAACCACGGGTTTGGGTGGCGGTGGGGTACCAGTTTTGATCAGGGAACACGTCACCGCAGCTCGGGCCCGTCGGTGTGCGCCCGAACGCGCGCCAGCATGAACTCGATGAAGGTGGAGGCCGCCCGGGTGTGGTGGCGGTTGGGCATGTAGAGCATGTACATCTGCGTGCCAAAGATGCTCAGCTTCCAGGCGTCCAGGGTGGTCACGACCTCGCCGCGGGCCACCAGGTCCTGCACCACGTAGTCGGGCACCAGCCCCACGCCCAGGCCCGCCTGGATGGCCTCGCGCAGGAACAGGAAGTTCTCGCTGGTCAGGGTGGGTGACAAGGGCACCTCGTGGCGCTCGCCGTTCAGGTAGGCGGCCAGCCGCAACTGCCGCCCCACCACCGCCGAGGTGATCAGCGGCGCGCTCGACAGATCCGCCAGTTGACTTGGCATGCCGTGCGCCTGCGCATACCCCGCGGTCGCGCAGGCCACATAGCGCACCGGCCCCAGGTCGCGGGCCACCAGGTGTTCAGGCGGATCGGTCATGACCCGCACCGCGATGTCGATCTCGTCACGCATCAGGTCGACCACCCGGTTTTCAAAGACCACGTCCAGCACGATGCCGGGGTAAGTGCGCTTGAAGTCGATCAACCAGGGCGACATGACCAGTTGCCCATAGCCGCTGGGCACGCTCAGGCGCACCCGCCCCTGCAGGCTCTGACCCAGGGTGGCCACGCTCTCGCGGGCGGCCTCCAGCTCGTTGCGGATCTGGCGGCCGTGCTCGTACAGGCGCCAGCCGATCTCGGTGGGTTCGATGCGCCGCGTGGTGCGCCGCACCAGTTGCTGCCCCACCGATTTCTCAAACTGGTTGAGGTGGTAGCTGACATTGGCGCGGGTCATCTTCAGGCGTCGGGCGGCCTCGCTGAGGTTGCCTGCATCCAGGATTTCGACCAGCAGGCTCAGGGAAGACAGGTCCATGCGGCAAAAAACAGCGCCGGGCGCGCCTGATTGTCAAATTTGGCTTGACAGTCTGTCAATGCGAGACGGGATTGTCAAGAACCTCCAGGGGGCCAACAATGCACGGCATCACGGGCGTCCAGCCCGAAAGCCCACACCGAGGGACCTGTTCATGCCATCCACCGCCCACACGCCTGGGGTCCAGACCACCGAGCGCGATCAGATCGGTCTGGCCCACGCGCTCTTTGCCGAGCGCGAGGTGCTCAACGCCCCGGAGACCCAGGCGGCCCCACCCCGCCCCGTCCAGCAGATCGGGGTGATCGGGGGCGGCACCATGGGTGCGGGCATCACCGTGTCCCTGCTCGATGCCGGCTTGAGCGTGACCATGATCGAGCGTGATGACGCTGCGCTGGCGCTGGGGCAGTGCCGCGTGGCCCAGGTCTACGATGGCCTGATCAGGAAGGGGCGTCTGAGCCCTGAGGGCAAGGGGGACCGCCTGGCGCGCTTGACGGGGGCGACCACCTACGACGCCCTGAAGGAGGCCGACCTGGTGATCGAAGCCGTGTTCGAGGACATGGCCGTCAAGAAGGCGGTGTTTGCCGAGCTGGACCGCGTCTGCCAACCAGGTGCGGTGCTGGCCACCAACACGTCCTACCTGGACATCGACGAGATCGCCCGCAGCACCTCGCGCCCGCAGGACGTGATCGGTCTGCATTTTTTCTCGCCTGCCCACCTCATGAAGCTGCTGGAGATCGTGGTGCCGGCCCAGACCAGTACCGACGTGGTGGCCACCGGCTTTGCACTGGCCCGACGGCTCAAGAAGGTGCCCGTTCGCGCGGGCGTGTGCGATGGCTTCATCGGCAACCGCATCCTGGCGGTGTACCGCACCGCGGCCGACCACATGGTAGAGGACGGCGCCTCACCCTACGAGATCGACCAGATGGTGCGGCAGTTCGGTTTCCCCATGGGGCCTTACGAGATGAGTGACCTGGCCGGTGGCGACATCGGCTGGGCCACGCGCAAGCGCCGTGCGGCCACACGAGACCCCAAGGCCCGCTACGTTCACATCGCCGATCAGTTGTGCGAGCGCGGCTGGTTCGGCCAGAAAACCGGCCGCGGCTGGTATCGCTATGAAGCAGGCAGCCGCACGGGCCAGCCTGACCCGGAGGTCCTGGCCATCGTGGCGCAGGCACGCACACAGGCCAGCATCACGCCCTGCCGCTTCACGC
>DAORJC010000021.1:0-26942 GCA_035438885.1 Aquabacterium sp.
TGCGTGCCAGCCATGCGAAGCCATGGGCTGAGTGCTCGACCGATGCCGAGCGGCTAGACGTGTTCAACGGGTTCCTGCTCGTGGCCAACCTGGATGCATTGTTCGACCGTTTCCTGGTCAGTTTTGACGACCAAGGTCTATTGATCGTGTCGTCCCGTCTGACCGCCAGCGACATGTCGCGTTTGGGGTTGCCGCCGAGCCTGTCACTGCGTTGGCTGAGTGATCAGCACCGGCATTACCTGACGTGGCACAGGGAACGGTTAGTTGTTTGATGGCCATTTTCCCAACGCTCAGTAACAAAAACCCATCCATTAACGGGGTTTTTGGCATCTTGGCGGGGATTTCAGAAGCCTTGTGAAACACCCTGAAATCCCATCTTTGCATCAGACGTTGAACAGGAAGTTCAACACATCGCCATCCTTGACGACGTACTCCTTGCCTTCAGCACGCATCTTGCCGGCATCCTTGGCGCCTTGCTCACCCTTGTACTGGATGAAATCGTCAAAGGCGATGGTCTGCGCGCGGATGAAGCCCTTCTCGAAGTCCGTGTGGATCACCCCGGCGGCCTGCGGGGCCGTGTCGCCAATGTGGATGGTCCAGGCGCGCACTTCCTTGACGCCAGCCGTGAAGTAAGTTTGCAGGCCCAGCAGCTTGAAGGCGGCGCGGATCAGGCGGTTCAGGCCGGGCTCGTCCTGGCCCATCTCGGACAGGAACATGGCGCGGTCTTCATCGCTCATCTCCGACAGTTCGGCCTCGGTCTTGGCACAGATGGCCACCACGGGTGCGTTCTGCTTGGCGGCGTACTCGCGCAAGCGGTCCAGGAAAGGGTTGTTCTCAAACCCGTTCTCGTCGACGTTGCCCACAAACATGGCGGGCTTGGCCGTGATCAGGCACAGGGGCTTGAGCAGGACCAGTTCTTCCTTGCTGAAGTCGACGGAGCGCACGGGCTCGGCCTTGTCCAGCGCAGCCTGGCATTTTTCCAGCACCTTGACGATGGCCGCCGCTTCCTTGTCACCCGAACGTGCGGTTTTGCTGTAGCGGTGCAGGCCTTTTTCAACGGTGCCCAGGTCGGCCAGGCACAGCTCGGTCTGGATGACCTCGATGTCGGAGATCGGGTCGACCTTGCCGGCCACGTGGATCACGTTCTCGTCTTCAAAGCAGCGCACCACGTTGACGATGGCATCGGTCTCGCGGATGTGCGAGAGGAACTTGTTGCCCAGGCCTTCGCCTTGCGACGCGCCAGCCACCAGGCCGGCGATGTCCACAAACTCGACGATGGCTGGCACGATGCGCTCGGGCGTGATGATCTGGGCCAGCGCCTGCAGGCGCGGGTCCGGCAGCTCCACGATGCCCACATTGGGCTCGATGGTGCAGAAGGGGTAGTTCTCTGCGGCGATGCCCGCCTTGGTCAGCGCGTTGAAAAGGGTGGACTTGCCCACATTGGGCAGGCCCACGATGCCGCATTTGAGGCTCATGGTCGGGATCCTGTCTGGAAAAAGCGCTCGGCACCTCGATGCCAGCGAAAACGCGATTTTAAGGCACGGCCGGGGCGGCCCCTGGCGCTCAGGCCTGCTCGACCTGACGCCAGCGCGCAATGGCCTTGATCAGGGCCTGGCGCTCGATGGGCTTGGTCAGCACATCGCTCATGCCCGCCTCCAGGCATTGCTGGCGGTCTTCGATGTAGGCATTGGCGGTCAGGCCCAGCACGGGCAAGTGAGCGGCCTGCTCGCCGGCGCTGCCCTGGCGAATTCGGCGCGTGGCTTCGATGCCGTCCATGCCGGGCATGCGAAAGTCCATCAGCACCACGTCAATGGGGTGTTCCTGAAGGTATTCCAGTGCCTCTTCGCCCGATCCCACCGGGTGGGGCAGGGCGCCCGCGCCCATGAGCACTTCGCAGGCCAGCATGCTGTTGACGGGGTCGTCTTCCACCACCAGCACCTTCATGTTCTGGATGTCGTACGGCCGACTCTGGCTGATCAGACCGGATTGGCGTTGCCCCTGCACCAGCGCCAACGGCACGTGGACCCGGATGCGAGTGCCCTGGTCCGGAGTGCTGGCAATCTCCAGCCTGCCCCCCATCAGGACGATCAGGTCACGCGTGATGGTCAGGCCCAGGCCCACGCCACCGTGGCGGCGTGTGGACTCGTGATCGGCCTGGTAAAAGGCATCAAAAACGCGCTGTTGCACCTCCGGGCTCATGCCCATGCCGGTGTCGTCCACCTCGAAGACCACCTCGTCATGGTCCATGGGGCGCACCTTCAGGCTCACCCGGCCGTGGTCGGTGAACTTGCAGGCATTGGCCAGCAGGTTGATCAGGACCTGGGTCAGGCGCAAAGCGTCGCCCATGCGGTGGCGGTTGAGCCGCTCATGGATGTCGACCGTCAGGGTCAGGCCCTTGCGTGTGGCCAGGGGGGAGACGGCCTGGATGGCTCGGTCACAGACTTCCACCACGTCCAGCAATTCGTGCCGTACTGCCAGCTTGCCCGCTTCGATGCGGGACAGGTCCAGCACCTGATCGATCAGGGCCAGCAGGTGGTTGCCGCTGTTCTGGATGGTGTTGATCAGGCGTTTCTCCCGATCGCTGACGGCGCCGTCCGGGCGTTCTGACAGCAGGTCGGCAGACACCAGCATGGCGTGCAGGGGGGTTCGCAACTCGTGGCTCATCACCGCCAGGAACTGGGACTTGGCGCGCGAGGCCGCTTCGGCGGTGTCGCGGGCCAGCGCCAGCTCCGAGGTCTGGGTCTTGAGCCACTGGTCCAGCGCCGCACGTGCATCGGCAGGCCCGATGCGCCCGTGCGTCGACAGCACCTGCTGCACGCCCTGACGCATGCGCGAGACGCCCATCAGGCTGAGCATCACGGCCATCTGAACCAGGGTGCTGTTGATCAACAGAGGCAGGAACTGACTTTCCCAGACCTCGTGACCGACGTAGCTGCGCACCATCACAGGCGGGATGCTCACCACCACCATGAGAGCGACTGACCACAGCATGGCGGCTCGCTGGGGCCAGGTGATGTGCAACAACAGTGAAATCAGCAGTGTCCACATGTAGGTGGTGGACACCCAGTACACATCAATGGAGTGAGGCGTGAGGACGATCAGGCTGAGCACACCCACGACAAAAAACAACTGCAGGCTGCCCACTGCAATTCGCTGGGTGCTCATCAGGGTTTCGGGTTTGCGCAACAGACGCAGAAGCAGGAACACCATGAGCACCGCCAGCACCGGCAGCATGAAACGGTCATGCGGGACGATGCTGCGAGTGAGCGACTCGAAGAGGTAGATGAACAGCACCGCGGGCGCACCCACCCCCAGGATGGCCAGGGTGGTCTTGCGCTCGATCAGTGCGACCACGGGGCCACCGGTGTCAGGAACTTCTGGCTTGAACATGCTGGTTATAGCGGGGGAGCCGTCTCCCCTGGTCTGGCGATGAATGATCCTGGGCTTTCCATCAGGTGGAATCTGAATGGCCCGGATGCACTCTAGGGGCAATTGGGACACCTGTCAGTCAGGCCGTTCCCTTGACTCCCCTGCTTCAGGGGGTGGCCACTACAATGGGCCGCATGAATGCCCCCCGATTTGATGTTTGCGTCAGCGGCAGTGGTGCGGTGGCTCGTGCGCTGGCCCTGTCCCTGTCTGGCCATGGCTGGCGCGTGGCGCTGGCCTGCGGAGCGTCTGCGCTGCAGCAACGCCCGGACGACGTTCGGACCTATGCGCTCAATGCACGCGCCATTGACCTGCTGACCCGCCTGAAAATCTGGCCGCAGTTGCAGGCCCATGCCTGCCCGGTGCACGAAATGGCCATTGAGGGCGATGACGGTGGCCACCTGGGGTTTTCGGCCTGGCAGCAGAAGGTGGCAGAACTGGCCTGGATTGTGGATGCGGCCGCTCTGGAGCGGCTGCTGGGCGAGGCCCTGAGGTTTGCCCCGCATGTGACGGTGGTGCCTGCCTTGCCCGCCGATGGCACGCCGACGGTGGACGCGAGCCTGCTGGCCATCTGCGAAGGCAAGCACTCGGCCACCCGAGCCTCTCTGGGTGTGTCGTTCGAGCGCCACGAGTATGGTCATTGGGGCGTGGCGGCGCGTCTGCAGTCCACCCGACCCCATGCAGGCGTGGCGCGCCAGTGGTTCCGCTCGCCCGATGTGCTGGCCTTGCTGCCCTTCAATGACCCCATGCCGGGGCGCTCCTACGGCCTGGTCTGGTCGGTGCCTGAGGTCCGGGCCCGCGAGTTGATGGACCTGGCGCCCGACGACTTTCTGCAGGCCCTCAAGGATGCCCTGAGTGCACAGGCACCTGAGACGCTGGCCGTGGTGGGGGAGTTGACCCTGACCTCCAAGGTGGCATCGTGGCCCTTGGCCCTGGCCCAGGCCGAACCCTGGTGTGGCCCCGGCTGGGTGCTGCTGGGTGATGCGGCCCATCAGGTTCACCCCCTGGCCGGACAAGGCCTGAACCTGGGGCTGGCCGATGTTGATGCGTTGACCCAGGTGCTGAACCAGGCCCGGACCCAGGAGCCCTGGCGATCGCCAGGTGACGACAAGGTGCTGCGCCGCTTTGTCCGCGCGCGCTGGTGGCCCACTCAGTCCATGGCCCACCTGACCGATGGTTTGCTGCACCTGTTTGCGCACGAGCAGGGCGGATTGCGGGAACTTCGCAACCACGGCATGGGTCTGCTCCATCGATTCACCCCTCTCAAGCGCTGGCTGGTTGGCCGCGCGCTCGATGCCTGAAAGGCTCCAGATGTTCAAATTCAACACCGTGGCCCGCGTGGTTCTGGCGGCCTCGATGTCCCTGGGCCTGTGCCAGGCGGTCAGCGCCCAGGCCTTGTCGGCCACCCAGGTCAAGGTCCTCAAGCAAACGCTCACGCAGCGCCTGCCCCAACTGGGCAACATCGATGGCTTGCGCCCCACGCCCATGGCCGGCATCTATGAAGTCCAGGTGGGCGACCACGTGCTCTACACGGACGCCAAGGGCGACTTCATCATTGATGGGCAGATTCTGGATTCGCGCACCCGGCGCAACCTGACGCAGGAGCGCCTTGACGACATCAACCGCATTGACTTTGCATCCTTGCCTTTCAAGGATGCCGTGGTCTGGAAGAACGGCAGCGGCGCACGCAAGCTGGTCATCTTCTCCGACCCCAACTGCGGCTACTGCAAGCGCCTGGAAAAGGACCTGCAAAAGGTCAAGGACATCACGGTCTACACCTTCCTGATCCCCATCCTGGGTGACGATTCCCGTGTGAAGTCCGACAACATCTGGTGCGTCAAGGACCGGACGCAGGCCTACCGCGACTGGATGCTCTCCGGCGTGGCGCCGGCCCGCAGCTTTGGTCAGTGCAACACGCCAGCTCAACGCAACCTGGCACTGGCTCAAAAGTACAAGGTCAATGGCACGCCGGCCATGTTCTTTGAAGACGGCACACGCCTGGCGGCGGCCGCCCCCCCTGAGGCGATCGAGCAGCGTTTGGCCAAGGCAACTGCAGCCGGCAAGGCCGCCAGCAACTGAGTCAGGGCTGCCGGGGCGGCTCGTTCGGGGCGTCCGCGGCGACTTGCTGAGGCGCCTTGTCCATGTGCATCTCCAGGTAGGTCTCCGGCCCCTGGCGGAACAGCATCCGGATGGGCAGGTACTGAAGGCCGGGCGCCAGCCAGATCTCGGCCAGCACATCACCCTTTTGCTCGGTCATCTTGCGCGGCTTGAGCTTGAACGTGTCGATCTTGCCCAGTGGCGTGTCGATGGCTTCTTCGCTCAACACGTCATAGATCACCATTTCCTGTCGCTTGGTCCAGGCCATGGGCATCTCGATGGCCGCCCCCACCCGAAGCTGATCGGGCTTGAGGATGAACTGGTAAGCGAGCTGGATGTAGTGGCTGGCAGGGTCCTGAACCCCCGGCAACTTGGGCACGCGATCACCGTTGGGCAGGCTCACGTAGGCATCGTCAAAGGTCACGATCTTGGCCGGCGAGGTCTTGATCAGGAGCTTGTTGATCGACTCGAAGCGCTCGGGCGACAGCCCTTCCGCGGTGATCACGCCCTCGCTGGTCCAGCGCTGAGACCCCAAGGGGGCAAAGCTCGGCCCCACCAGCGCATCGACGTGGACCTGGTAGCGCATGTCTTGGCGGATCCACTCCACCTTGGCGCTGCCAAAGATCTCGCCCCTCAGGTAGCCCTTGACCTTGTAGGTCACCCGTGTGGCCTTGGGCCATGCGAACGCGGGGCCCTTGGGCATGGGGTCCTCGCTGACGGGTTCGTCGGCCGGCCGGCGAATGGCCGGGTCGTCGTTGATCGCCTCGGGCTGGGGTGCCACGGCCACCTCGGTCTCTGCGGGCGGGGCCGATGCTGCCTGTTCCTCTGGCGCAGGGGCAGAAGAAGGGGCGGCCGCGGGCTTCTTGTCCTTGGCCTTGGGCTTTTTGCGGGGCGGTGCAGGCTTGGAGGCCGCTTGCGTGGCCACATCGGCCTCCGCCGTGGCCGGCAGTGCGGCAGCAGGGGGCGGCACCACCATGACCGGTGGCGTGGTCAACTGCATGTCGGCCACGAAGGTTGCTTCCATGCGCTCGATGTTTTGGGCATCAGTGCCGTGGGCGCCTTCCATGTGCCAAGCCACCCCGGCTGTGACCAGGGCGTGACCCAGCACCACCAGCGCGATGATGGCCAGCAAGGCCCAGCGGCGACGCTGGAGCGAGCTCGGTGCTACTGGCTCAGCCATGCGGTTTGCCGCCATCGGGCGGGCTGTGTCAGGCCGTCAGTGGGCGCCAGACTGATCACCACGCTTTGGCCCCACCCCGTGGGCGCATCGTGGCCATGTGCGATCGCCATCTCGCTCAGGCGTTGATCG
The DNA here is from genome assembly GCA_035438885.1 of Aquabacterium sp. GTDB lineage: Bacteria > Pseudomonadota > Gammaproteobacteria > Burkholderiales > Burkholderiaceae_C > Aquabacterium. The sequence goes on from DAORJC010000021.1 coordinate 6,833, forward strand.
CGGCAGACCAGCAGCTTTTGCGGCCCTGAGGCCGTTCGCCACAGACTCAGGTCGTCGGCACGCTTGAGGCGCCAGCCGTTGAGTGCCAGCAACTCGTCGCCGGCACTCAGGCCAGCATCCTCGGCCGGGCTGCCACGCATCACGGACTGCACCTTGATGGCGTCGTTTCGCTCCAGCACGCGCAGGCCCCATTGCTGGGACAGGGATGGCTTCTTGGCCGTCCAGCTTACACCCACCTGGGCCAGCAAGGTCTGCAGCGGCAGCTCGCCCACGCCGTGAACCCAATCGTGGATCACGCTGGCCCAGTCGGCACCATGGGCTGGGGGCTCGGTGCTTTCGGCCTCCAGCGCATCGATCACGTCCGATTCGGTGATGGGGCGTTGCAGGGCCCACAGGCGGCGCATGACGCCGTCCAGGTGGGGTGTGGTGCCATCGTCGCGGGCGGGGCCGGTGCGCAGGCTCAGGTCCAGGCAGAGGGCCACCAGAGAGCCCTTGGTGTAGTAGCTCACCGTGGAGTTGGCCGTGTTCTCGTCGGGCCGGTAATAGCGGGTCCAGGCGTCGTGGCTGGCTTGGGCCACGCTCTGCTGCAGCCGGCCCGGGGTGGACAGCACCTGATTGATCGGCTTGTTGAGCAGCTTGAGGTAGTCGGCGGGCTTGATCAGGCCGGCACGCAGCAGGAACAAGTCGTCGTAGTACGAGGTGAACCCCTCAAAGAACCACAACATCTCGGTGTGGTTCTCTCGGGTGTAGTCGTAGGGCGCGAACTCGATCGGCTTGAGGCGCTTGACGTTCCAGGTGTGGAAGTACTCATGGCTGATCAGCCCCAGCAAGGTGGTGTAGCCCTCGCTTTGCGTGTCTTGATGATCCCGACGGGGCAGGTCCTTGCGTGAGCAGATCAGGGCCGTACTGTCCCTGTGCTCCAGTCCACCATAGCCGTCCTCGACCACATTGAGCAGGAAGACGTAGCGCGAAAACGGCGGCTTCTTGCGCCCGTGCCAGAAGGCAATCTCCTGGCTGCAGATGGCCTGGGTGTCCGCGAGCAGTCGGTCCAGGTCGGCGTGCTCGGACGCGCCGGTGACCACCAGTTCATGGGGGACACCTCGCACATTGAATGCCTGACGCCAGAAGGTGCCCAGCTCGAAGGGATGGTCCACCAGGGCGTCGTAGTCGGAGGCCTCGTACCAGCCCTGGCCGCGCGCATCCACCTGACGGGCAGGCAGGGCCGTGGCCACCGACCAGCCCTTGGGCAGGGCCTTGATCTGAACCGCGTGGGGGAGGCTCTCTCGCCCCTGAACGCACAGGAACACGCTGGTGCCATTGAAAAAACCACGCCGGTGGTCCAGAAACGCTGTTCTGACCGAGGTGTCGTTGGCATAGACCTCATAGCGCACGGTCAGAGCGCCTTTGCCCTCGCAGTGCACCACCCAGTCGGCCTTGCCTTGGGTCGTGATCGGGCAGGGGCGCCCACCCTGGCTGGCCTGCAGGCCGTTGAGGTGGCGCGCGAACTCGCGGATCAGGTAGCTACCCGGGATCCACACCGGCAGGCTCAGGTGCACTTGCGGCTCGGGCTTGCTCAGCGTGAGGGTCACCAGGTAGCGATGGGCGTGTGCCTCGCTCAGGTCAATGCGGTAGTCGATCATGTCGGCGTCGGTGCGTGTGGCCTTTGAGGCATGTCAGATCTGGGCGGCAGCCAGGAAGCAGCTCAGGCTGGCCACCACCGTGAGGCGAAAGCGCAACTGCAGCCAGCCACTCACCCCCAGCAGCGGGTAGAGCTTGCGGTCATTCAGGTAGCAGGCCACCAGCAGCACACCCAGCACGACCAGGCCCGCATGGGGCGGCATGCACACGGCCACCCAGGCCAGCAGCGAGTAGGTGATGCCCACCCACAGGGCGCGGCGGGCGCGCTCGTGGGTCTGGCCGACGTCGCGCATGACCAGGCCCCAGGGCATGCCGCCCAGGAAGGACACGATCAGGGCGGCGTAGCCTGTGAAGGCGCCCAAGACAAAATTGAAAGGCTGAACGTGATCCTGATGCCCTGCCAGCAGCCAGACAAACAAGGCGCCGCCCACAAAGGGGATCAGGCCGGCGTAGCCCAGTTGCAAGGCCAGCTCGCCTGGCGGGGCGTGGTCATCAGGGGAGGGCGGCGTGGCCGCGGGAATGGAGGCGGGGGCAGGGGCGTTCACGGCAGGCAGGCAAGACAAGGGCAGCAGGTGGATGGAATGCCCTGATTGTGGCAAGAATGCGGCCCTGGCGGTGACCCGTGGGCGCCAAGGCCCTGGATCAAGGTGCCAACCAGGCAAACACGGCCGGGATGTTGTCTGGCAAAGACAAACCACGCTGTTGCCACTGGCTGACGCGCAGCGTGCGGTTCCAGCCGGTCTCCAGCGTCAGGCCGCAAGCCACCGACAGCCAGGTGTCGGGCGCCAGGTTCTCCAGCAGCGATTGCGCCAAGGCCTGGTTGCGGTAGGGCGTCTCGATCACCAGTTGCGTCTGGCGCTGTTTGCGCGAGGTCAGCTCCAGCGCCTTGATGCGCTGGCTGCGCTGGGCGGCGTCGGTGGGCAGATAGCCGACAAAAGCAAAGCTCTGGCCATTGAGTCCGCTCACGGCCACCGCCAGGATCAGGGAACTGGGGCCCACCAGCGGCACCACGGTCACGCCATGGGCGTGGGCGGCCAGCACCAGGTCGGCGCCTGGGTCGGCCACGCCGGGCAGGCCCGCCTCGGAGATCAGGCCCAGATCTTGGCCTTGCAGGGTCGGTGCCAGCAGGTCTTTCCAGACCTTGTCGGCCGTGGGGGCGGCATTCTGGCTGCCTCCTTTGTTCGGGCGCGGCAAAACCTGGATGTCGTGCTGTTGCAGCGGCAATTGCAGCGGCACGATCGAATCGATCCGTTTGAGGAACGCCCGGGTGGTCTTGGCGTTTTCAGCCACCCAGTGGGTCAGTTGCGAGGCGGCCGTGATGGCGGCCTGTGGCAGCACGTCGCGCAGGTCCGGCAGGGGCTGGCCCTCGGGCACAGCGCCCAGGTCCAGGGTGTTGGGCATCAGCAGCAGGCGGCCGACCTTGGGGGGAGTGTTGGGCGATGTCATGGGTGGGTCTCGGTGGGGCTCTCTGAATTCAGCGGATCCAGTCCGGCCTCTCTCAGCAGTTGGGTCAGGGCAATCAGGGGCAGCCCGATCAGCGAGGTGGGGTCATCCGATTGCACGCTCGACAGGAGGGTGATGCCCAGCCCCTCGACCTTGGCGCTGCCGGCGCAGTCGTAGGGCTGTTCACGCCGCAGGTAGGTCTCGATGGTGGGCCCGTCCAGGGTTCGAAAGACGACCTTGACCGTGCTCAGATGGGTGCCGATGTGGCCCGTCAAGGGGCGAGAGACGGCCACGGCGGTGTGAAACAACACCGTCTGTCCGCTCATGGCGCGCAACTGCTCGGCCGCCCGTTCGTGGTTGCCCGGCTTGCCCAGGCATTGCCCGTTCAGGTCTGCCACCTGATCCGAGCCGATCACGATCGGGTCCTGATGCAGGCCCTGCAGGTGCTGAACCACGGCCATGGTCTTGCTCAGGGCCAGGCGCTCGGCCAGGCGGGCAGGGAGCTCGTGGGGCTGTGGGGCTTCATCGACATCGGGCGAATGAACGACAAAGCTCAAGCCCAGTCGGGCGAGCAGTTCACGTCGGTAGGGTGAGCTGGAGCCCAACACCAGCGTGGGCGCAGGCTGGTGCAAATTGGCGGTGTGGGGCATGGCGAAAACGGATCAGGGGGCAGGCAGGGCGCAGACGGAAACTCAGGCCCGTATTGTGGCCTTTGGCGCGCAGCGCCTACACTGGCGCCCATGAAAGCGCGTTCCCCCCGCCCCGTGTCTCCCCAAAAGATGGACATCGGGGCCTTCATCGAGTCCCTGGCAGAGCTCCAGGGCCAATTGACCTTGGGCGAAGTGCCCCGCATCGCTGCCGGCCTGGCCCCTGAGGTGCCTCCCGCCGATGTGCCGCCGATCACCTGGCGTGCCCAGGGCGAGCTGGTGGCTCAGCGGGTGGGCCCTCCGCAAACGTGGCTGGCGCTGGAGGCCGAGGCCTCCTTGCCCTGGAGCTGTCAGCGTTGCCTGCAGCCGGTGTGGTTGCCCGTGTCCGTGGCCTGCAGGATTCGTCTGGTGGCCGACGAGGCCACGGCGGCCCAACTGGACGCGGATTCAGACCACGATGTGCTGGTGCTCAGCCGCACCTTTGACCTGATCGACCTGATCGAAGATGAGCTGATCATGGCCTCGCCCCTGGTGGCGTTTCACGACGAATGCCCGGAGCCGCCCATCATGTCGGCGTCCGACCCCGAGGTCGACGAGCCTGAATCTGCCGAGGCGGATGCGGGCGGCAAGCCGCATCCCTTTGCTGCATTGGCAGGGTTCAAGGCCAAAAAATCAGGCGATCAGGGGCCTTGAGTTTGAGCGGCAGTCAAGTGTCGTGCTAGAATCTAAGGCTTTAGAGATCAACCCGTACCAGGTTTGACGCGTCTCACCGACGAGCTTGCGAGTGTTTGCAGGCGTTCGATGGTGTTTGCCGCCGGTGGATCTGGTGCTTCATTGCTGGGTTTGTTCCCAGCCTTACGGAGTCCATCATGGCCGTTCAACAGAACAAAAAGTCACCTTCCAAGCGTGGCATGCACCGCTCGCACAATGCCCTGGTCACCCCGGGTACTGCTGTCGAATCCACCACGGGTGAAGTGCACCTGCGTCACCACATCAGCCCCACCGGTTTCTACCGCGGTCGCAAGGTCCTCAAGACCAAGGCTGACGCCTGATTGTCGCAGGGGCGGCTTTCTGTCGCTCCGATGAACATCATCCAACGGTATGAGGCTGGTCTCCCAGTCATCATGCGCTCAGGGCTGGTCGTGCCGATTCACATCGGCCTTCCGGCCCGTGCTCCGTTCAGGCCCGGCCTTTGGCGGTGTCTGACACAAAGCCCCCATCGATGAGCACCACCACTGTCCCCATGCCTCCTGCCGCTGCAGGGGTGGCCCGCCCTTCTCTTGCCGATCTGCAAGGTCCCGTGCGCATTGCCGTGGACTGCATGGGCGGAGACCATGGCCCGTCCATCACCTTGCCTGCGTGCAAGTCATTCCTGGATCACAACCCGCAAGCCCACCTGGTGCTGGTGGGTTTGCCCGAGGTGCTGGCCCAGGCCAAGGACTGGCCTCGCGTCACGCTGGTCAATGCCTCCGAGGTCGTCACCATGGACGACTCCGTCGAGGTGGCACTGCGCCGCAAGAAGGATTCGTCCATGCGCGTGGCCATCAGCCAGGTCAAGCCCGGCGAGGGCGGTGTCTCTGCGGCCCACGCCTGTGTCTCGGCCGGCAACACCGGGGCCTTGATGGCGGTGGCGCGTTACGTGCTCAAGACCATCGAGGGCATCGATCGTCCGGCCATCGCCTCGGTCATGCCCAACCAGAACGACGGCTACACCACCGTGCTGGACCTGGGGGCCAACGTCGATTGCACGGCCGAACACCTGCTGCAGTTTGCGGTCATGGGTTCGGCCCTGGTCGCGGCCGTCGAGGGGCGCGAGAACCCCACCGTGGGTCTGCTCAACATCGGTGAAGAAGTCATCAAGGGCAATGAGGTCATCAAGCAGGCCGGCGAATTGCTGCGCCAGGCCGATGCACGTGGCGCCATCAACTTCCATGGCAACGTCGAAGGCAATGACATCTTCAAGGGCACGACCGACCTGGTGGTGTGCGACGGCTTCGTCGGCAACGTGGCCCTCAAGACCGCAGAAGGCCTGGCGACCTTGTTTGCCAACGTCATCAAGCAGGAATTCACCGCCAACTGGATGACCAAGCTGGTCGCGCTGGTGGCCTTGCCGGTGCTGTCGAACTTCAAAAAGCGCATGGACCATCGCCGCTACAACGGCGCCGCCTTGCTGGGTCTGCGTGGCCTGGTGTTCAAAAGCCATGGTTCGGCCGATGCCTTCTCTTTTGAGCATGCACTCAAAAGGGCCTATGATGCGGCGCGACATCGTCTCCTTGACCGCGTGCAGGATCGCATCGCGGTGACCGTCGGAAGTTTGCCGGGTGAGGGTGTCGAACAATCCGTCGACAACCCACAAGGTGCTGTCGCCACGGCGCCGCCACAGACCCCTGTGGGGCGGGTGGCCTGACCTCGATCTGATGACCCAAACCCCGATGGTTTCCAGCGGGGCCAGCAACCAGTCGCTTCACCGCTTGACTGGCTGCCACGCCCGCATCGCAGGAACCGGCAGTTTTCTGCCCCCCAGGCGCCTGAGCAATCAGGACCTCGTCGAGCAACTGGCTCGCGACGGCATCGAGACTTCCGATGCCTGGATCGTCGAGCGGACCGGCATTCGGTTCCGACACTTTGCCGACCCTGGCGTCGGGGCCAGTGACATGGGGGCTGAGGCGGCTCGTCGTGCCATCGAGGCGGCTGGCTGCCAGCCCGCCGACATCGACCTGATCATCTGCGCGACCTCCACGCCGGACATGGTGTTCCCATCCACGGCCTGCCTGATTCAACGCAAGCTGGGCATCCATGGCGGTGCGGCCTTTGACGTTCAGGCGGTGTGCTCCGGCTTCATCTACGGTTTGAGCCTGGCCGACGCCCTGATCAAGACGGGGGCGGCGCGCAAGGCCTTGGTCATCGGGGCTGAGGTGTTCTCCCGCATCCTCGATTTCAAGGATCGCACCACCTGCGTGCTGTTTGGTGACGGTGCCGGTGCCGTGGTCCTGGAGGCGTCGGATCAATCGGGCATCGTGGCGTCGGCCCTTCATGCCGATGGCCAGTACTCGGACATCCTGTGCACCCCGGGCACGGTCTCGGGCGGGCAGGTGCTGGGTGATCCCTTCCTGCGCATGCAGGGGCAGGCGGTGTTCAAGCTGGCCGTGGCCGCGCTGGACACCACCACCCAGGAAGTCCTGGCCAAGGCCGGACGCAGCATCGAATCAGTGGACTGGCTGATCCTGCATCAGGCCAATGTGCGCATCATGCAGACGGCGGCGCGCAAGCTCAAGCTGCCCATGGCGCGGGTGGTCGTCACGGTGGGCCAGCATGGCAACACATCGGCTGCGTCCATCCCGCTGGCCCTGGATCACGCCATTCGCCAGGGGCAGGTCCAGCGTGGCCACAGCCTTTTGCTGGAAGGCATGGGCGGCGGCTTCACCTGGGGTGGTGTCTTGATTGACTATTAAGATGCCGAGCCAACCGATCTTTCTGAACAGAAATCCTTCAATCCCATGACCGCATTTGCATTCGTGTTTCCCGGCCAAGGCTCCCAGTCGGTGGGCATGCTGGACGCCTGGGGTGATCACCCCGCTGTTCGCGACACCCTGATCGAGGCGTCTGACGCCCTGGGCGAAGACATCGCCGCCCTGATCGCACAAGGCCCCAAAGAGACGCTGGACCTGACCACCAACACCCAGCCTGTCATGCTGACGGCCGGTGTGGCCTGCTGGCGCGCCTGGCTGGCCGAGACCGGCTTGCAGCCCGCCCTGATGGCCGGCCACTCCCTGGGCGAGTACGCTGCCCTGGTGGCCGCTGGCGCCCTGACGCTGCGCGACGCCTTGCCCCTGGTTCGCTTTCGGGCGCAGGCCATGCAAGAGGCCGTGCCTGTGGGGGTGGGCGGCATGGCCGCCATCCTGGGTCTGGATGCCCAGGCCGTGAAGGCCGGTTGCCTGGAAGCCGCGCAGATCAGTGGCGAGGCCGTGGAGGCCGTCAACTTCAACGACCCCAAGCAAACCGTGATCGCGGGCACCAAGGCCGCCGTGGACAAGGCCTGTGAGATCCTCAAGGCTGCTGGCGCCAAGCGTGCGTTGCTGCTGTCGGTGTCGGCCCCCTTCCATTCCAGCCTCATGAAGCCTGCGGCCGAGCGTCTGCGCGACAAACTGGCGGCGACGCCCTTTGCCGTGCCCGCCATTTCTGTGCTCAACAACATCGACGTGGCCACGCCCACGGATGCTGAGGCGCTGCGCGATGCGTTGTACCGTCAGGCCTTTGGCCCGGTGCGCTGGGTCGAGACCATCCAGGCCATCAAGGCCCGTGGCCTGACTCACGTGATCGAGTGCGGACCTGGCAAGGTGCTGGCCGGCATGGTCAAGCGCATCGATGGTGATCTGGTCTCCGCCACGTTGCTGGATCCTGCTTCGCTGCAAGAGGTCAAGGGGCTGCTGGCATGACACCCAACATCACCCAACGCGTGGCCCTGGTCACCGGCGCCAGTCGTGGCATTGGTGCGGCCATTGCTGCCACCCTGGCCGCGCAAGGCTTTCTGGTCATCGGCACGGCCACCACCGAGCCGGGTGCTCAGGCCATTTCTGGGGCGTTGTCGGCCTTTGCCGGCAGCAAAGGCGTGGCGCTGAATGTCAACGATGCCGCAGGTGTCGATGCCCTGATCGACGACATCCTCAAGACGCATGGCGCCCTGCATGTGCTGGTCAACAACGCGGGCATCACCCGCGACACGCTGGCCATGCGCATGAAGGACGACGACTGGGATGCCGTGATGGACACCAACCTCAAGGCGGTGTTCCGCCTGAGCCGTGCCGTCATGCGCCCCATGATGAAGCAGCGGCACGGCCGCATCATCAACATCACCTCGGTGGTGGGGGCCAGCGGCAACCCCGGTCAGGCCAACTACGCGGCGGCCAAGGCCGGCGTGGCAGGCATGTCCCGTGCGCTCGCCCGTGAGCTGGGCAGCCGCAACATCACGGTCAACTGTGTGGCGCCAGGCTTCATTGACACCGACATGACCAAGGGTCTGTCAGACGAGCAGCAGACGGCGCTGAAGGCGCAGATCCCGCTGGGCCGATTGGGCCAGCCGCAAGACATTGCTGAAGCTGTGGCCTTTCTGGCCTCGGACAAAGCTGCCTACATCACCGGGGCGGAATTGCACGTCAACGGTGGCATGTTCATGTGATTGAGGCCAATTGGGGAGCCTCTTTTTCATCCGAGCCTTTTGAAACCGATTTGTCGTGTTTCAAACGGTAGAATCACCCCTTGTTTTCACCCTCCTGGAGGAGTCATGAGCGATATCGAAGCACGCGTCAAGAAGATCATTGCCGAACAACTCGGTGTAGCCGAGTCGGAAGTCACCATTGAAAAAGCCTTTGTGGCCGATCTGGGTGCAGACTCTCTGGACACCGTTGAACTGGTGATGGCCCTCGAGGACGAGTTCGGCATCGAGATCCCAGACGAAGAGGCAGAGAAGATCACCACCGTTCAGTTGGCAATCGACTACGCCAAGGCCCACGTCAAGGCCTGATTCCTCTTCAAGCGCAGGGCCCTTCGGGGCCTTGTTTGTCTCTACGAACCGAATTTTTCAAAGCATGACCCGTCGTCGCGTTGTCGTCACCGGTCTGGGGCTGGTCACACCTGTGGGTAACACGGTGCAAGAGTCCTGGAACAACCTGCTCGCTGGCCAGTCCGGCATCGATACCATCACCAAGTTCGATGCCTCTGGTCTGTCCGTCCAGTTTGCCGGTGAGGTCAAGGGCTTCAACATCGAGGATTACATCCCCGCCAAGGAAGCCCGCCACATGGATACCTTCATCCATTACGGCCTGGCGGCTGGTCTGCAGGCGATCCAGGATTCAGGGCTGCCCACGGGCGATGCCTTGAGCCTGGAGCAGGCCGAACGCATGGGCTGCATGGTCGGCTCGGGCATCGGCGGTCTGCCCCTGATTGAAGCCACGCACAAGGAATACACGGAGAAGGGCGCTCGACGCATTTCGCCGTTCTTTGTGCCGGCTTCGATCATCAACATGATTTCGGGTCACTTGTCCATCAAGTGTGGCTTCAAGGGACCCAACCTGGCCATGGTCACGGCGTGCACCACCGGGCTGCACAGCATCGGCATGGCCGCTCGCATGATCGAGTACGGTGATGTCGACGTGATGATCGCTGGCGGCGCCGAATCCACCATCTCGCCCCTGGGCGTGGGTGGATTTGCGGCCGCGCGTGCGCTGTCGTCTCGCAACGACGACCCCAAGACGGCATCGCGCCCCTGGGACAAGGACCGCGATGGTTTTGTGCTGGGTGAGGGCGCTGGTGTCATGGTGCTGGAAGAGTACGAACACGCCAAGGCGCGCGGTGCGCGCATCTACGCCGAGCTCTCGGGCTTTGGCATGAGTGGCGATGCGTACCACATGACCGCGCCCGATGTGGACGGCCCCCGGCGCTCCATGCTGGGCGCCTTGCGCAATGCTGGCATGAACCTCGATGAGGTGCAGTACCTCAACGCGCATGGCACGTCGACCCCGCTGGGCGATGCCAACGAGACCAATGCGATCAAGAACGCCTTTGGCGAGCATGCCAAAAAGCTGGTCGTCAACTCGACCAAGTCCATGACTGGCCACTTGCTGGGCGGCGCGGGTGGCATCGAGTCGGTGTTCACGGTGCTGGCGATTCATCACCAGGTCTCGCCCCCCACCATCAACATCTTCAACCAGGACCCCGAGTGCGACCTGGACTACTGCGCCAACACCGCGCGGCCCATGAAGATCGACGCCGCCCTGAAGAACAACTTCGGGTTTGGTGGCACCAACGGCTCGCTGGTGTTCAAGCGTCTTTGAGTCCCTGATGGCGTCCCTGCTGCGCTGGCAATTGCCTGCGCCCTCCCGGCTTGAAGTGAAGATCGTGCGTCTCGCCTGGTTGGTGCTCATGGGCCTGGCGCTGGCCTGGCTGGTGTCGGTGGGCTGGGATGTGGCCACCGGTCGCGTCCCCCTGTGGCACGGGCTCCTGGCCTTGCTGCTCGTTTGTGCCTGGGCTGGCGTGACGCTGCCGCTGGTTCGGGCAGTCAGCACCTTGTCACCCCTTCTCCTGATCTGGCGTGAAGCCGATCGTGACCATGAGGCGGCCTGGATCGATGTGTCGGGGCAGCAGGTCTGCGCTCGTGCTGTGGTGGATCTGGGGTTCGGGGTGTGGGTGCGCTGCACCTGGCCTGCTGAGGTTCGTGTGCGTTGGGTGCCTGCATCCGCGCTGGCCACCGAGGTTCGCTGGCGCTTGTTTCAGCGGCGTCATCAAGCGGTGGCATCATCGGGCTTGTTGCCAGATGAGAAACCCAAGTTGCCCAGCCTTGCCCCACGAACTGCGAATGCGCCCCAGTTGCCCTCTCGTCAGCTCCCTCGCGCCCATGGCCGGAGGCAGGCATGAGTCCGACTGACGAGCGGCCTGAGGCAGGTTTGCCCGCGTCTGGCCTTCAGGACGTCGCGGCGCCGGTCCTCAGCGTGGACGTGGATGCACCCTTGGTGCAGCGAGTTCAGCGCGGTGACCAGAAGGCCTTCGAGATGCTGGTGGTCAAGTACCGCCGTCGCATCGAGCGGTTGATCGCGCGCATGCTCCGTGACACCGATCTGGTCGAGGACGTCGCCCAGGAAACCTTCATCCGCGCCTACAAGGCCTTGCCCAACTTCCGTGGCGAGAGCGCTTTCTACACCTGGCTGTACCGCATCGCTGTCAACACGGCCAAGAAGACCATGATGCAGCTCAAGCGCGACCCCGTCATCACCGAGGCGGCCATGTCCAATGGCACCGATGACGATGACGAAGGGCTGCGCCTGGACCACGAAATGAGCGATGGCGAGACGCCCGAGTCGGTCCTGGCCACCCGCCAGATCGGCAACGCGGTGAACCTGGCCATTGAAGCGCTGTCCGAAGACCTGCGCCAGGCCATCACCTTGCGAGAAATCGAAGGGTTGAGCTACGAAGAAATCGCCGAAATGATGAACTGCCCCATCGGGACGGTTCGCTCGCGCATCTTCCGGGCCCGCGAGTCCATCGCGCAAAAATTACGGCCTCTGCTCGACACCAACCAGGGAACCCGGTGGTAACCCTGATTTTGTGAAAATTTGGGTGAACTTTTTGAAAGCAGGCGTGTCTGTCACGCATGCAGACCCTGCAAGGGTGTTCAACCAAACCGAGGTGACTCATGGCTGACCGTCACGAAGACGCTATCTCTTTTGAGGCCTTGTCGGCACTGGCCGACAACGAAGCCAGCGAGCGCGACATTCAGCGCGCCTGCAGCGCGTGGCGTGAGCAGCCCGAGGCGCGTGAGCGCTGGCAGAGTTACCAGCTCATCGGTGATGTGATGCGCTCCGAGGGCCTGGCTCGCGCCAAGTCCTCCGATGCCGATTTTCTGGCGGGGGTTCGTGCCCGCCTGGATCAGGAAGCCGTTGTGCTGGCGCCTGCCGCTTTGCCGACGGCCGCCCATGCTTCGGCTTCTGCTCCTCAAGTGGCCTCTCTGGCCGATGCCCGTGCATTGCGCCACCGCCGCTGGGCAGGTCCGCTGTCCGTGGCGGCCGGCTTTGTCATGGTGATCAGTGCCGTGGTCAGCACGCTCAACACCGGCGGCGTGTCGACAGGCGGGCAGGGCGGCGACGTGATGGCGCTGGCGCCCGTTTCGGGCAGCGTCACTCAAGACCAGGCCTTTGTGGGCCACGACATGGCGCTCACGAGTGTCATGCCCGCGGGCCTCACGGCCGATGGGGCCCCCCAACTGGTGACAGCCACGCCCACCTTCAATGAAAACCTTCAGGAGGGTGCTGGCACCCGCCGTGGCTACCTGGTGTTCATGCGCGACGATCAGCTCGATCAACTGATGGCGGCTCAGCGCGAGCAAGGTGCCAATCGCTCGTTGGCGTCACCTCAGGGTGGTGGTCTGCAAAGCGTGTCCTTCGGGGCGGCCAGCCGCTGATTTTTCTGTTTCTTGTCTCCTCCATGCTGTCTTTGAGCGCCTCTTTGGGCGCTCTTTTTTTGCCTGATACCCCTTGATCTTTTGTTTGCAAAGATTCATGTACGTGAATTGAGGCAGTGAACTGTCAGCGGCATGGCAGGATCACACGTTTACATTCCATCGTCACTCAACTTTTGGGTCCTCCGTATGTCTACTTCGACTTCGTCGAGCATCTTTCAAAGCGGTGTGATTCGTCGCACCCTGGTCGTTGGCGCCGTGGTTTCCTCGGTCGGGCTGGTGCTGAGCTCCAGCCTGTTCCCGCATCCGCTGCAGGCACAGCAGGCCGCCTCCACAGCGCCCGCTGTGGTCGGCAACACCGCGCCGCCCGCCGCCCCTGGTCTGGTTCGTGGTCTGCCGGACTTCACCGACCTGGTCGAGCGAGTGGGCCCGTCGGTGGTCAACATTCGCACCACGCAGCGCGTCTCCACCGGCGGCCAGCAAACCGGCCAGATGGACGAGCAAATGCAGGAGTTCTTCCGCCGGTTCTTTGGCACGCCCATGCCCGGCATGCCCGCGCCACGCAAGGACGACAAAGGCGACAAGACGCCTGAGTCCAGTGAGGAGCGGCCGCGTGGTGTGGGCTCCGGCTTTGTCTTGACGGCCAATGGCTTCGTGATGACCAACGCGCACGTCATCGAGGGCGCCGATGAGGTCTATGTCACCTTGACCGACAAGCGAGAGTTCAAGGCCAAGGTCATCGGCGCGGACAAGCGCACCGACGTGGCCGTGGTCAAGATCGAGGCCAGCGCGTTGCCTGCTGTTCGCATCGGGGAGGCCAATCGCCTGAAGGTAGGCGAGTGGGTCATGGCCATTGGTTCGCCCTTTGGCCTGGAGAACACCGTCACGGCCGGCATCGTGAGCGCCAAGTCGCGTGACACAGGAGAAGAAATCCGTTTCATTCAGACCGACGTGGCCGTCAATCCCGGCAACTCGGGTGGCCCGCTGATCAACATGCGTGGCGAGGTGGTGGGCATCAATTCCCAGATCCTGAGCCGCTCCGGCGGCTTCATGGGCATTTCGTTTTCGATCCCCATCGACGATGCGATGAAGGTGGCCGACCAGTTGCGCTCGGGTGGCAAGGTCGTTCGTGGTCGCATCGGCGTGCAGATCGAGCCCATCACCAAGGACGTGGCGGAGTCGCTGGGCCTGGACAAGCCTCAAGGGGCCGTGGTCCGCATGGTCGAGCCCGGTGGTCCTGCTGACAAGGCTGGCATCGAGGCCGGCGACGTCATCACTCGCTTCAACGGACAGTTGGTGGACAAGGCCGGCGACCTGCCGCGTCTGGTGGGCGCCGCCAAGCCGGGCAGCAAGGGCACGGTTCAGGTGTTCCGTCGTGGCAGCTACAAGGACCTGTCGGTCGTGGTGGTCGAGCTCGATGCACCCAAGCCTGGCGAGCAGGCAGGCAAGGGTGGCAAGGATGCCAAGCCGCTCGCCGGGCTGTCCAGGTCTGCGCTGGGGCTGTCGCTGGTTGACCTCACGGTTGAGCAAAAGCGTGAGCTCAAGGTCACGGCAGGTGTGGGTGTTCAGGACGTGGATGGGCCTGCAGAAGCCGCCGGGCTGCGTGCCGGTGACGTGATCCTGGCGCTGGCCAATGTGCAGGTGGCCGATGTGCGGCAGTTCGAGGTGGTGCTGGCCAAGATTGATCGCAGTCGCCCGGTCAGCGTGCTGGTGCGTCGTGGCGAGTGGGCTCAATACGCGGTCATTCGCCCCAACAAGTGAGTCCATGCCGCTGCTTGACCCCGGTGGTTGTCCGGAAAACCTGGTCGCCATCGGGGTTTTGCATGCCAGCAACAAGCCAGATCCGCTGTTGATAAGTCGGTTCGGAGTCTCCTGAGGGCCGTGGAAGCGCCATGGGATTGGCTACAATCACGCAGACGCGAATACCGCCCCCCGCAGCCCTTCAGGTCTGTGGATAAGTTGTTGATAACAGCCCCTTGGGGGCCGGTCGACCCGGGTGGTATCCCCCTGTTTCTGACTTGCTGGCCGAAGCTTTTGGCTACAATGAGGGCCCAACAAGCAGTTGCCATACGTTTTTGTTGGAAGGCGCGTCTCTACTTTGGACGTGCCTTTTTTTTATGAATCACATTCGCAATTTCTCCATCATCGCCCACATCGACCACGGGAAGTCCACCCTGGCCGACCGCATCATTCAGCGCTGTGGCGGTCTGAGTGACCGCGAGATGGAAGCCCAGGTGCTCGACTCGATGGACATCGAGAAAGAGCGCGGCATCACCATCAAGGCCCAGACGGCATCGCTGCAGTACAAGGCCCGCGACGGCCAGGTCTACAACCTCAACCTGATCGACACGCCCGGCCATGTGGACTTCTCTTACGAAGTCAGCCGCTCGTTGTCGGCCTGTGAGGGCGCATTGCTCGTGGTTGATGCCAGTCAGGGCGTCGAAGCCCAGACCGTGGCCAACTGCTACACCGCGCTTGACCTGGGGGTCGAGGTGGTGCCCGTGCTCAACAAGATGGACCTGCCGCAGGCCGATCCCGATCGAGCCAAGGCAGAGATCGAAGACGTCATCGGCATCGATGCCGACGATGCCATCCCTTGCTCGGCCAAGACGGGCATGGGCATCGACGACATCCTGGAGGCCGTGGTGGCTCGCATGCCGCCACCCCAAGGTCAGCCCGATGGCCCTTTGCGCGCCATGATCGTCGACTCGTGGTTCGACAACTACGTGGGCGTGGTCATGCTGGTGCGGGTGGTCGATGGCCAACTGCGCAAGGGCGAGCGCATCCGCATGATGGCGTCCAACGCCGTCTACCCCGCCGAGCACCTGGGTGTGTTCTCGCCCAAGTCTGAAAGCCGTGACGCACTGCGCGCCGGTGAGGTGGGCTTCATCATCGCCGGCATCAAGGAACTGCAGGCGGCCAAGGTGGGTGACACCATCACGGTCGAGAAAAAGCTGCCCAACAACGCAGGCCCTGCCGAGCAGGCACTGCCCGGCTTCAAGGAAATCCAGCCCCAGGTGTTTGCCGGGTTGTACCCCACCGAGGCCAGCGAGTACGACCAGTTGCGTGATGCGCTTGAAAAGCTCAAGCTCAACGACAGCTCTCTGCGGTACGAGCCCGAGGTCTCCCAGGCCCTGGGCTTTGGCTTCCGTTGCGGCTTCCTGGGCCTCTTGCACATGGAGATCGTGCAGGAGCGTCTGGAGCGTGAGTTCGATCAGGACCTGATCACGACGGCGCCCAGCGTGGTCTACGAGGTGGTGCTCAATGGTGGCGAAGTCATCATGGTCGAGAACCCCTCGAAGATGCCTGAAGTGGGGCGGATCAGCGAGATCCGCGAGCCCATCGTCACCGTGCACCTGTACATGCCGCAGGACTACGTGGGCCCGGTGATGACGCTGGCCAACCTCAAGCGCGGCGTTCAGCTCAACATGGCTTATCACGGCCGCCAGGTCATGCTGACCTACGAGATGCCGCTGGCCGAGATCGTGCTGGACTTCTTTGACAAGCTCAAGAGCGTCTCGCGGGGCTATGCCTCGATGGACTACGAGTTCAAGGAGTACCGCGCCTCCGATGTGGTCAAGGTCGACATCCTGATCAACGGGGACCGCGTCGATGCCTTGTCCATCATCGTGCACCGCGTGCAAAGTGCTTTCCGTGGTCGCGGGGTGGCCGCCAAGATGCGTGAGCACATCCCGCGTCAGATGTATGACGTGGCCATTCAGGCCGCCATTGGCGGCAACATCATTGCGCGCGAGAACATCAAGGCGCTGCGAAAGAACGTGCTGGCAAAATGCTATGGTGGTGACATCAGCCGCAAGCGCAAGCTGCTCGAAAAACAAAAGGCCGGTAAAAAGCGGATGAAGCAGATCGGCTCTGTCGAAGTGCCGCAAGAAGCCTTCCTGGCCATCCTACAAGTGGAAGATTGATGAGTTTGATCACTGGTGCGTTGTACGCCGCCTTGCTGGTGTACCTGGGGGGCTGGTATGTGGGGCAGTGGCAGGGCAATTTTGCCTTGTTGTTGTTCATCCTGACGGTCGTGACCTTTGTCTATTGGCTGGCCGAGCACTACAAGTTCAAGCCCGAGCGTGATGCGGCCGCTGCACGCCTGGCCGAGCAGGACCACGCACGCCGCGCGCAACTGGCATCCCAAGGCATCAGCCAGGTGGATGGCAACCTGGCCGAAGCTCGCGCCAAGGTGCTGGCTCAGCCCTGGTGGCTGGACTGGACCGCGGGCCTGTTCCCGGTGATCTGCGCGGTGTTCTTCATGCGCTCGTTCTTGTTCGAGCCCTTCAAGATCCCTTCGGGGTCGATGATCCCCACGCTGATGGTGGGCGACCTCATCCTGGTCAACAAATTCCATTACGGCATTCGCCTGCCGGTCATCAACAAACTGGTGGTGGGCAACCACAAGCCCGAACGCGGTGATGTCATCGTGTTCCGCTACCCGGTCAACACGTCGATTGACTACATCAAGCGTGTGGTGGCGGTGCCGGGCGACGAGGTGTCCTACCTCAACAAGCAACTGGCCATCAATGGCAAGGTGGTGCCAACCCAGCCGCTGGCCGAGTTCTACGACGACGACAGCCTGAAGTACAGCCTGCAGTTCTCTGAAAAGCTGGGCGCGGTGGATCACCGCATCCTGGTGGACAAGGACCGCCCGCCTTACATCCCGGAGTCCTCGATCGAGGACTTCCCGTTCCGCGACCAGTGCCGCTACAGTGGTGAGGGGGTGGTCTGTCGGGTTCCCGAAGGGCATTTCTTTGCCATGGGCGACAACCGGGACAACTCGCAAGACTCCCGTTTCTGGGGCTTCGTGCCTGAGCAGAACATCGTGGGTCGCGCCTTTGTGGTCTGGATGAACTTCGGCAATTTCAAACGCATCGGTTTCTTCAACTGAATCGGGGGGCTACATGATGAGTGTTTCGCATCGTTCTGTGTCGCGTCGTCAGCAGCGCGGCATCTCCTTGCTGGGTCTGATCTTCTGGGGTGTGGTCATCTCCGCTCTGGCAGCGGTGGTGATCAAGGTCTTTCCGGTCGTTACCGAATATCAGACCATCTCTCGCATGGTGGACAAACTGGCCCGAGAGGGTGGCTCGACCGTGCCTGAGATCCGTGCATCCTTCGACAAATACAAGACGGTCGAGTACGGTATCGAGTCGATCGGTGCAAAGGATCTTGAGATCTCCAAGGAAGACGACAAGATCGTCATCAGCTTCGCGTACGACAAGGAGGTCGAACTGGTCGATCCGGTGTACCTGCTGATCAAGTTCAAGGGCCAGTCCAAGTGAGTGTGGGGGGCAAGGCCGCAGGCGACACGTCACGTGGTTTTGCCGGCCACCACCCCCTGGCTGCCTTGCAAGGGCGTCTGGGTTTCACCTTCACCGATGGTGGCCTGCTGCAGCGCGCGGTCACCCACAAGAGCTTTGGCTCCGATCAGAACGAGCGCCTGGAATTTCTGGGTGACTCGGTCCTGAACCTGGCGGTGTCTGACTTGCTGTTCAAGCTGTTTGACCATCAGGACGAGGGCGAGCTGACCCGGGTGCGTGCCCACCTGGTGCGACAGGACACCCTGCACAAGCTGGCGCTCACGCTGGACTTGCCCCTGGTCATGCGCCTGAGCGAAGGCGAGGCCAAGGGCGGCGGTGCGCAGCGCCCCTCCATCCTGGCCGATGCCCTGGAGGCCATCATTGGCGCCATCTATCTGGACGGCGGTTTTGATCAGGCCAAGGCCCTGGTGTTTCGCCTGTTCGAGCCCCTGGTGGGGCAGACCACGTCCGAGGTCTGGCGCAAGGACCCCAAGACTGCCTTGCAGGAATGGTTGCAAGGGCGCAAACTTGCCATTCCCAAGTACCGCATCGAATCCACCCGTGGCAAAGCCCACGAGCAGCACTTCACGGTGGTCTGCGAGGTGGCGGCCAAGGGCTGGTCCGTCACTGGCGAGGGCCCCTCACGGCGCGCCGCCGAGCAGGTCGCGGCACAGCAGGCCCTGGACCGCTTACAAGCCGATCTCGGCTGATTTTTCACCACAAGACCTTTCATGTCCCCAAGCGATTCCGACGAGCAGCACCCCGACGTGCCCGCCAATGCCAACCCCGAACTCGACGCCATGCTGGCCAACCTGGCCATGGCCAAGAAGGCGCAGGGCGGCGAGGATGTGGCTGTGCCGACCGTGCCGGCCGATCAGCAGCGCTGCGGCCTGATTGCCATCGTCGGTCGCCCCAACGTGGGCAAGTCCACCTTGATGAACGCGCTGGTCGGCCAGAAGGTCTCGATCACGTCCAAGAAGGCCCAGACCACCCGCCACCGCATCACCGGCATCCGCACCGATGGTGACACCCAGTTTGTCTTTGTCGACACCCCAGGCTTCCAGACCCGTCACGTTGCGCGTGGCACGGCCGCGCTGAACCGCAACCTCAACAAGACCGTGCAGGCCACACTGGCCGATGTTGATGTGGTGCTGTTCCTGGTCGAGGCCGGCCGTTTTTCGGCCGATGACCAGAAGGTCCTGGCACTGATGCCGGCCGGCAAGCCCGTCATGCTGATCGCCAACAAGCTGGACACCATCCAGCGCCGCTCGGACCTGCTGCCCTGGTTGCAGTCCATGCAGGGCAAGCACCCCTTCACCGAGTTCATCCCGCTGTCGGCCCAGAAACAGGACGACATCCGCCGCCTGGCCGACATCGTGCGTCCCTACCTGCCCCAGCAGCCCTGGTGGTACGACGAAGAGGCGCTGACCGACCGCACCGACAAGTTCCTGGCCAGCGAGATCATCCGTGAAAAGCTGTTCCGCCTCACGGGCGACGAACTGCCTTACACCTCCACGGTGGTGATCGACACCTACACCGAAGAGCCTCAGCATCAGCCCGGCGCCAAGCCCATGATCCGGGTGGCTGCCTCGATCATCGTCGAGCGCGACTCCCACAAAGGCATCGTCATCGGCGACAAGGGCGAGCGCCTCAAACGCATCGGCACCGAAGCGCGCACCGAGCTGGAGCGCCTGATGGACACCAAGGTCTTTGTCGAGATCTGGGTCAAGGTCCGCTCGGGTTGGGCTGACGACGACACCCGCCTGCGCACTTACGGTTACGAGTGAGTCGGCGGGGCAGTGGTGGGACAACGCGCCTCACGGCAAGTCACGCTGGCTTATGTCCTGCACAGCCATGACTGGAGCGAGTCCAGCCTGATCGTGGACCTGTTCACACGCGATCACGGCCGTGTGGTGGCCGTGGCCAAGGGGGCCAAGCGCCCTTATTCCCAGTTGCGGCCGGTGTTGATGCCGTTTCAGCAGATCTCCGTCGGCTTTGGCGCCAAGCAGGGCCCTGAGGTCGAGGTCTGGCTGCTGCGCCATGCCGAATGGGGCGGAGGCCCGGCCTGGCCGGGTGGGCCCGCGCTGTTGCCCGGCTTTTACGCCAACGAGTTGCTCATGCGCCTGCTG
>DAORJC010000022.1:0-26775 GCA_035438885.1 Aquabacterium sp.
GGGAATGGCCACCGCCAGACCGACACCCGTCATGATCAAGGCCTCCCCCACCGGGCCCGCCACCTTGTCCAGCGAGCCCGAGCCCGAGGTGCCGATGGCCAGCAGCGCATGGTAGACGCCCCACACCGTGCCGAACAGACCCACAAAGGGTGCGGTCGCGCCGATGGTGGCCAGCATGGTCAGGCCCTGCTCCATGCGCATGGTCTCTTCGTCCAGCACCTTCTTGATGGTGCGGGTCAGGAAGTCCTGGGCCGAGCCAGCCTCCTCCAGCTTGGCTGCGCCATAGCGGGCATGGTGGGCCTGGGCATGCATGGCATGCGAGGTCAGGTGCGCGAACGGCTCCTTCACGCCATGGGTCTGGATTTCATGCTGCACCGCTTCCAGCGACGTGGCATTCCAGAAGAAGTTCAGGAACGCACGGCTGCGACGCTGGCGCAGCATCAGCGCCACGCCGCGGGTCAGGATCAGGCCCCAGGAGATCACGGACATGATCACCAGGATGATGAACAAGCCCTGCCCGACCGCATCGGTCTGGCTGATGAAGTGGGAAAAGCCCAACTCGGGGGCCGAGGCGGGGGCAGCCGCAACGGCCACGGTGGTGGTCACATCGGTCATGGGGTCAGTCCTGCAAGTCGTAAGTGATGGTGGCGGGCGCCCACACGGAGCGCGCCACGCCGTTTTCAAGGTAAGGCTGGAAGCGTGCGGCCCTCAAGGCCGACGCAGCGGCCTGATCGAGCCGGCTGTAGCCGGAGGATTGGGTGATCTGCACCTCGACCGCGCGGCCGCGTTCGTCGACCAGCACGCGCAGCGACACCTTGCCGGACTCGTTCAGGCGACGCGAGGTTTCCGGGTAGACCTGCTGGGGCGGCACCAGGTAGCGTACGGCCGACGCCGACAACTGCTTGGGCGGCAGGGGCGCAGCCGGCGGTGGTGCCGCGGCCACCTCGGAGGTGGTGGGTGCCGAGGTCGTGACCGCCGCTGTCGCCACGGGAGCCTGAGGCGCTTCCACCACCGGTTGAGGTTTGGGCGGCTCCGGCGGCGCGGCCATGACGTTGCTGGACGGCGCGCGGCTGGACAGCACCCTCGGTGCCGGCACCGGCGGTCTGGGGGGCGTGACGAGCGCAGGCGGTGGAGGCGCCGGCTGCGGGCGGATCTCGGGCGCGATCATCTCCACCATCAAAGGCGCCGCCTCGGGTTCGGCCGGTGCCTCGCTGATGTGGTGGGTCAAATACCAGGCCGCCCCGGCATGGGCCCCCAGCACCAGCAAGCCCAGGGCCCAGCGCTGAGGAATGCTCAGGTCAGAGGGGCTGTGCCAGGCCTGCGCGGTGGACAGGATCGACGGGGAAGCGAGATCGGGCATGGGCTCAGTTTACATCAAATGCAATTGCGAATCAATCTCATTAATAAGGATGGCGTCGTCACACACCGTCACCAACTCCCCCACTGTGGGGATGTCCAACCATGGGATGATTTCAGCCCTGCGCGGCACGATCCACGCACCACACATCCAACACTCAGGGCCCCATGACCATCGTCGATTTGCTCAAGCCGATCAGCGGCGCCTCACCTTGTGGTGAGGACATGTCTTTCTCGACCGAATTCGACCAGATTGCCGAATCACGCCGCGAGGATGACCCCACCTTGAACCAGGGCGAATGGGTCACGGCCTTGAAAGTGGCCGACTGGAACGGTGTCGTCCAGGCCTGCCAGCAACTGCTGAGTGAGCGCACCAAGGACCTGCGTCTGACCATGTGGCTGACCGAGGCGCTCATGATGACACGCGGCCACGAAGGCCTCCACGAAGGCTTGAGCCTTTGCACCGAGCTGTGCGAGCGGTACTGGGACGACGTCCACCCGCTGGCCGAAGACGGCGACATGGCGCAACGCGCGGGCAACATCGCCTGGCTGCTGCAGCGCCTGGTGCACCTGACCCCCACCCGCCCGATCACGCGGGGCCGACAAGGGGCCCAGTGGTCCCTGCAGGACTGGGTCGTGGCGCGAGCCCAGCAAGGTCGCACTCCGGCCGAGCCCGGCCAGGACGACCGCGTCACGGCCGAGCAGTTCATGCGCGCCCTGCGCGAAACACCGCGCGAATGGTTTCGCCAGACCCTGCAGCACGCACGCCAGAGCCACGCGCAGTTGTTGAAGTGGCAAACCTTGATCGATGACCGCCTGGGCGATGAGGGTCCCAGTTTCGTGCCAGCCAAGGAAGCCCTGGCCAGCGCCGTGGACGAGCTGGAGCGCCTGGCCCGCGAGCTGGGCATCACCGACGACACTCAAGGGGCGGACATGACGGCCACCGACTCAGCCTCCGTCCGCACGGAAGCGGCCCACCCGAGCGATGCGGCTGCACCTGCGAACAGCCACGGCAGCCCGGTGCGCAGTGGCCCGGTCCAGAGCCGTGCGCAGGCCCTGCAGCAACTGCGTGAGGTGGCCAGCTATTTCCGGCGCACCGAGCCCCACAGCCCGGTGGCCTACTTGGCCGACAAGGCGGTGTCCTGGGCCGAAATGCCCCTGCACGAATGGCTGCGCCACGTGGTCAAGGACCAGGGCTCCATGAGCCACCTGCAGGAGCTGCTGGGCATCGAGCCCGAAGCCAGCCCGCCCCCTTATTGACCTGAGGGAAGCACCCGGAACTCGATCCGACGGTTGCGCGCCCGCCCTTCGGGCGTGGTGTTGCTGGCCACCGGTCGATCCGGTCCCATGCCCAAGGTGGCCATGGACTCTGCTCGGATGCCGCGAGCAGCCAGGTGATCCTTGACCGTCATGGCGCGGGCCATGGACAGCGCCACATTGCTCCCTCGGGCTCCGTCGGCATCGGTGTGCCCCACGATCTCGAAGCGACGATCGCTCATGTCCGCCAGCACCCCTGCCATCTCATCGAGGATCTGCACCCCGGAGGGCGTGAGGGTGGCACTGCCCGGCTCGAACTCGACGATGCGGTTGCCCAGGGTCTGGTCCAGCTTGACCTGTTCATTGGCCACCACCCGAAGGCCATTGCGCACGGTGTAGGTCGGGTTCAGGCGTGTGGCCATCACGCTGGCGACCTGCTGACGCGTGGCCTCATTGGCCACATCGCCCTGGACATCGATGGTGTTGCCCTTGATGGACAACTGCCCTTTGCTGATCTGCTTGAGGTCGCTCGACAGCAGGTGATTGACATGGTCACGCCATTGCGGCGGCGCCACCACCGACCCCACGGTGATCTGGTCCACCACCCGTTGCGCGCCATAGAGCTCGCGAAGGCGGACCAGGATGGACTGACGGGTGGCCTCATCGGGCACCACCCCGCTGGCCACCACCTGACCGGGGCCGAGGATCTGGGCTGAGGCTGGCAGCGCCTGAGCCATGGCGACCTGCGACGGGGGCAGGCACAGGCCGATCCACAGACTCAAGGTGCAGACCGCCTGGAGGCGGCGCGACTGGAGGGGCAACATCAGAAGGGTCAACATCACATCACGATCCCATGAAAACTTCGCGGTAGGTGTCCAGCGCCTGCTGCAGGGACAGGCCCGGATCGCGCAGGTAGTTGGACAGCTTCTTGAGGCCCCAGTCCTCGGCCAGGCAGTCTTCCACCCATTCACAATCTTCCAGACCGACGCTGTCGCTGGCCAGCGTGGCCGGGTCGATGGCCGCGTGCAGGCTCGCGGCACTGGCGCCCTGAAAGCCCAGCAGCAACTGGGGCTGATCCGGGCTCTCGGCCATGAACATCGCCACTTCGGCATCACTGCGCAGGAAAAATCCGGTGATCAGGCTGAGCCAGAACGATGCCACGTCAGGCCTGAGGGCACGATCCCGGGGCAGCGGCAGGCACAGCGCCTTGTTCAGGCGGTGCGCGCCCTGGGCCATGACCGGTTGCAGCAAGATGCCCAAAGCCAGCATGGCCTGACGCAAGACCACGCGGCGGCCCGGCGCGGCCAGCATCTGCTCCAGGCTGGCCACCGTGTGCTGCGACAGGAAGGCCTGCAAGCGGGCCGCTGATGTGTGCACGGACAGGTGCTGTGGCTCCCGCAGCGACAAGGCCCGGTCAGCCTGCATCAAGGCGTTGTCATCGGACTCGTCCGACGCCGCGTGCGCCTGGCGCGCCACCTGCCCCAGGTGGGCCCACTCATCGACCAGGGCCAGGGCCCCCAGGGCTGCAAAATCCCCGGGCGCATCGACGTGCACCACGCTGGCCGTCACAAAGGGAAAGCGGCGCCCCGACGCGTCCTGGCTGGCCAGCCAGTGCCCGGCCAGACCGACCGACCCGCGCAGGCTCAGAATGGCGAAGTCCAACGGGCGCGCCTCGTCATAGACCCGCTTCCAGCGCGGGTCTGGAGAGAGCCGCTCCATGGTCTGCGACATCCAGTCGTCCAGGCTCTGAAGCACTGGGCGATGCCGGTCGCTGCGCAGAAAATCGCCGCGACAAGGCAGCTTGCCAAAGTACAGACGCTCGGTCACGCAAGCGCCTGGCTCCACCGCGGCCCTCATCGCATCACCCCCGCCTGAACCTGTGCAGGCACCACCATCGGCGTTGGCACCGGTGCGGATGCAGCGCCTGACGTGGCAACCTGCGCGGCCTCTTCGTCCATGGCCGTGGCACCGGCCACACGAGCCGGCAAAGCCTCAGGCCGCGGCCCGGTGGCAGCACCCGACGAGGTGTTGGCCTGAGCCGCCGGTGCGGCGTTGGAGATGATGCGCAACTGCACCGCCACCGACAGGTTGCCCTGAGGCCAGCGCAGCTCGAACTGATCGCCCTCCAGGCGACGACGCTGGGCTGCGTTGATCATCTTTTCCAGGCCGTAGCGACCAGCTTCAGCGAAAAACTCCACCGTGCGGCCGTCATAGGTCAGCCCGGAGATCCTGACCCCAGGTGTGCCCGGCCCCGGCCACACAAAATGCGCCCAGCTCGCTTGCGTGTTGCGGTAACGCAGTTGCTGCCCATCGACCTCGATCGTGTACTCCGTCAGGCCCGATGCGGCCTGCGGCAGGAGCTGGAACACGGTCTGCGGTGCAGGCGCAGCAGCCGCCCCGCCCCCGGCCGAGCCCCCCCCCTCACTGCCGGCCGAGGCCACCCAGCCCGACAGGCCTTGCGTGAACTCGGGCAGCAGGCGCACCCCCATGTCGGCCCAGGTCTTGGGCGAGAGCACATCACCACGGCGCACCACCAGCGCGCCCAGGGACTGGTCCACGAACTTGGCCACTGCCCCCTCGGAGCCAAACAGCTTGGCGATTTCGGCCGGCGAGGCCTCCACGCGGGCGCTGCGGTCAAAGGGGTACTTGCGCGCCAGGGTCTGCTGATAGGGCTCAAACACCTGGGCCGTCCACACCCGGTTGAGCTCGGCCTCGGTGGGGCGCACCAGCACGCCAAAGGCCTGCATCAGGGGGCGCACCAGCAAGGGACGCAAGGTGGCCTTGGCCGAGTCACTCACGCCATTGAGCAGTTGCTCGTCCACCAGCTTGAGGGCCTCGGCCAGCTCGGAGTTGCCCTCCAGCGTCTGCTGCATCAGCTGACGCGAGGCGGGCCCCGGATCGCCCTGCGTCTTCATCTGGTTGAAACGGGTGCGGATCTTGGAGAGCGCCTGCAGGTAGTTGCTCATCAAGGTCGGGTTGCTGTCGCGCGCCATCATCAGGCGGGTCAGGCTTTCAAACTCCCGGCCAATGGGCCCCATGGGAATGGCCGTCTGCCCCCCCGAGAGGTTGACGTTCATGTCGACGCGCGAGGGCTTCATGCGCAAGATGCTCTGCTTGAACCAGTTGAGGAAGCCCTGCTGCCCCTTGGCCAGTTGCTCGTTGAGCAGCGACGGGTTGTCCCACGAGGTCTGGTCGTACAGAGCCTGCATCAGGCGCCCAACGGGCGAGGCCGCAGGATCGCCCAGGCGGTTCATGTGAACCACCGCCTTGTCAAAGGACGCGAACTCCTGGATGGTGATGCCCTGCATGAACTTCTGCCACTCGCGCACATACTCGGTCTTGTAGAGCTGCGTGAGGCTCTTCTGGATCTGCTCAGGGCTGCCTTCCAGAGTCAGGTCATCGTTGGCGGCCGTCTTGAGGACCCAGTCGGTCGACTGCAGCTCGTCGTTGGCAGCGTTCTGGATGGCCTCCTTGATGTAGCCATCCCAGGCCTCTCGGGTGAAGGTGCCGGAGATGGCATGGCTGCCGGCCACGATGGTGCGGTCCTGATCGGCCACCAGGCGTGCCACGGTCATCGGGGCAAAGCGAGTGGCGGCCCGGGCCTTGATCTCGGCATAGACGCGCTCGCGTGCCGGCATGCCCTTGACGACCTTGCGCAGGTTCTCGCGGGTCTGGTCCAGCAGGGCCAGGTTCAGGTCCTGCTGCGGGAAGGCCGGATCGGCCATCTGGGCCAGCGAAAACGCCATGATCCGCTCGGCACTCTGGATGAGCTGCTCTCTCGGCATCGTGCCGCGGTTGGCCTCCAGCCAGGTGCGCCAGAACCGGGTCAACTGATCGCTCATGTGGCCCGATTCCAGTCGGCCACGGTCGCCCAGCATGAGGTAGGCCTTCAAGGCGTTGTAGGCCTCGCTCACATTGGTCGATGACGCGGAGGTGTAGGCCGAATTGCCCGCCGCTGCGGGGGCCTGGGCCAGTGCCGCCACCAGATCACCGCTGCCTGGGAGCGCCTCCGACTCACGCTGGATGGGCTTGAGCTGATCGGCGTGGGCATTGACCTCGGTCAGGTAGGCGGCAATGGCCTGGGTGGTGGGCAGCAACATGATGGCCTGCAACCCGGAGAAGTACTCCTGGCGCAGCTTGGCCTCGATGGCCTCGCCCTGGTACAGACCCAGCCCCAGCGTCCACGGGCGCGACTGGCGATAGGACTGCAGTTGCTCCAGGCGATCCTGCAACAGCTCCAGCGCTTCGATGCGGGACTGCAGATCGACCCGGCCCTCCTGGACGCGCTGAGCCTTGACCAGATCGGCCTGCACATTGGCCACCAACTGGCGATTGCCCAGGTAGGACCAGGTCCAGCCGCCCAGCAAGGCACCCAGCAGCACCACGCCGCCGACAAAGCCGGCCAGTCGCCAGCGAAGCTTGTGGCGACTGGTGTACTGCTGCACCAGTTGACGGTCGGCAAAGATCACCTTGGAGAACAGCTCCTTGAGGAAGAAGCCGCCCTGGGCATACACCGAGGCCGACGTGCCCTCCTGCAACTTCAGGCTGAACTGCTGTGCCACCCGTTCACTGGCGCGGCTGGTGGAGTGCCCCTCCTGCACCGCCGAGGTGAAGTAGAAGCCCCGGAAGATGGGACGGAACTGGTAGGGGTTTTCTTCAAACAGCGTGGTCAGGAAGGTGCGCAGCGAAGGCTTGATGGCGGCGAACTCCAGCGGAAAGGTCAGCACTCCTGGCGGCAGTTGCTCCCCGCGCTGCATGGACATGCGGGCCACCGAGGCGTCCTTGAGTCCTTCGTAGAGCTCATCGAAATGGCGGTCAAACTGCGCCACCGCATCGGCTTTGCCCGAGGGGTCATAGGGCAAGGTGGCACCCCAGACCTGGTCACGCTCCTGACGGTCACGGTCCTCGAAAAACTCGGCAAAGCCGGCGATCAGGTCTGCCTTGGTGAAGACCACGTACACCGGGGCAAAGACTTCGAGCTTTTCGGTCAGCTCCTGCACGCGCTGGCGCAGCTTGCGGGCCAGGCCAATGGTGAAGTCGCTGGTCTTGCCGCCCAGCTCGGCCAGGCTCACGGCAATCACGATGCCGTTGATGGGTGCCTTGCTGCGATGCTTCTTGAGCAGTGACAAAAAACCGAACCATTCGTCGCGGTCTTCTTCGTGCACCGAGTAACGGCCGGCCGTGTCCAGCAAGATGCCTTCGGTGGTGAAGAACCAGTCGCAATGGCGCGTGCCGCCAATGCCTTGAATCACGTTGTCGGCACTGTCGGCAAAGGGAAAGGTCAGGCCCGACTTGACCACCGCCGAGCTCTTGCCCGCCGCCGGATTGCCGATCACCACGTACCAGGGCAACTCGTACAGCGCGGCAGAACCGGTGGTCTGCCCCAGGCGAGAGCCCTTGATCAGGCTGACCGCCTCGTTCATGCGTTCGCGCAAGGCGGCGACTTCATCGCGGCGCTCCTTGGGCGCAGCCTGCACGGCCTTGTCGGTCTGTTCGGCCATGGCCTGCTCCAGGGCCTGCCCCGCGCGACGCGCCTGCCAGCGGCGCACGCCCCAGACGATGGCCCACAGGGCCAGCAAGCTGCCCAGCACCACCGCGGCCCAGATCAGGCCGATCTTCAAGGTCTCAGCCCCCACGAACAGGAAAGCCGCCAAGGCGGCCACGCCCAGCACGGCCATCACCCGAGGATCCAGCAACCATTGCCACACTCTTTGCATCATCCGACTCTCTTTACTGCTTCTTGGTTGACGGCCTCATGAAAGGGCCAGCGCTTGAGCGCGACCACCACACGGGTCAAAGGCGACTGCACATGCACGGCCAGGGCCTGAGGGCTGACGCCTTCCTCGGCCTGCTCCAGTTGCTGGCGCAACAGGCCATGGGCCACGGCGACGGGGCTCAGCGCACTGGCCAGCCCCAGATCGCCACAGGCATCGCCCAGGCGATACACCGAGGTCGAGGGGTCCAGCTCAGGCACCACTTCGGTCAGGCTTTCGTAGAGCTCGCTCGTGCGGCTGGGGCGATGGTCGGCATCGCTGACCACCACCCAGGTGGGTTGGGGCACAGGCTCCGACGTGGGCAAGGACGAGGACGCACTGCGAGCCATGGCCTCGCTCAGACACTGCTGCAACCGTTGCGCGCCGATGCGGCCATGGGCATCGGCTGATTTGTCCCGCTCGGCCCACACCGGCCTGGACAAAGCCAGGGCGGTCAGTTCCTGTGTGGCCAGGCCAGGCCAGGTGGGAGAGGCCAGCCACACGGCTGCGGCACCCTCGCCGGGCACGCGACCTTGCTGATGAAGGGCCGTGAACAATTCGCCACGGCCCAGACGCTGCTCGATGGCGGCCTCATCCACGGCGCTGTCAGCGGCCAGCACCACCAAGGATTGAGGTGCCCCTTGACGGGCCCAGCTCAGGGCCAGTCGGTCCACCTCGGACCAGAGCGCCTCGGGGGTCTGCAGCGGCCACAGGCGCCAGCTCATGCGCCAGGGCAAACCTTCACCCCAGGACTGAGCCAGCTCACGCCAGACATCCTGGGCCACGCCCAGCCACCATTGCTGCTGACTCTCGGTCCAGACGGCCGGCACCAGCACGCCCACCAGCATCTGGGGCGCCGGGGCGGCCCCAAGGTCCACGCGCGGCTGCGCCACCCCGGCCAGGTGGCTGGGGGCCTGATCGATGGGCGTTTTCGCATCGGCCAGGCGGGTCGGCTTCAAAGCTTGCCAGGCGGCATGTTCTGCCGTGTCGAGCACCCGAGTGGCCAGGCCGCGCCAGACCTTGGTGAGCAACTGGCGCGCGCGCTCAGTGCGTTCAGGCAGGCCGTCAGGCAGGGGCGCCTGACGGTCATCCAGCACAAGCTCCAGGTCAGGCATGCGCGCCGTGAACACCGGGTTGCCATCCAGGTCCTGCAGGTGTTCGTCCAGTTGAGGGCAGACACTGCGCTGCAACACAGCCGTGGCCACCTGGGTGGCCTGATCGCCCGCCAGCAGGCTGACTTCGCTGTCCACCAGGGCCATCTGGAAATGACGCACGGCCTCGTCCGTCATGCCGGCGGGTGTGCCTTCCAGCGGACGCGCGGCCACCTGCGCGGGCAGAGCAGCAGGCGCACTCGCACTGCGTCGCACCTGGGTGGCGATCTTCATGCCCAGCCACAAGGTCAGCAGCAAGACGGCAGGCAGCACCAGCAGGTGCGTGAGGATCTCGGTCTGCCCGACATCGACCTCCTGAGTCTGCCATCGCCACAGCGTGGCCAGCCAGACGACGGAGAACACCATCAGCGTCAGCAAGACGCCCTTGAGGGCCTTGTTCATGCGTGTGCGCCCACCCCGTCAGATGTCGGTGCTGACCGACTGCGAGGCAATCAGGGTCGCGCCACAGGCGGTCTTGTCGCCATGGCGTGCGGCGGGCTGACCATCGATGATCATGGTGGGGTCACCCGTGACGATGACGGTGGTGCCATGCCCCCGTTTGGGGCAGGTCACGGCATCGCCCACTCGGGCAATGCGACGGCCGTGGGTGTCGGTCGTGCCCGACGATCCCACCACGACGCCGCCATGGCTGGTGCTGTCCCCAAGGACGATGAACGGACGCCCCATCGCGTCGACTCCCTGATTCGTTTGTGTCACTCGGCAGGTCCTGTCGACCTCGAGCGCAGCGGAGTCTAAACGCGGGGTGACCAGGGACACCCCCCCCTCTTGAGCGTGCTCCTGTTACCGGGTGTTTCCAAGCTTGACGCCCGGCTTGCGCCATTCCACGTGGCCAAAGTCCATCAGGCGCCAACGCCCGCCCCAGACCAGTCCAAGCCGTTCGGCCACCTGCCCGTAGAGCTCATAGCCACGCATGGCCCAGGGGTCTTTTTCGGTGATGACCAGTTTGCCGTCGCGCAGAAAAGCGCAGTCGGCACCCAGGCCGTGCTGGTGATAGCTCTGCCATGCGCCTGCATTGGTCACATGTCCGCCCATGGCGGCCAGGCGACTCTGGCGCTCCGGGCTTCGATAGCCCTCCAGCAGGGTCACGTCATAGCCGTGCTCTTCTTTCATGACCTTGATGAGCAACAGCAATCGCTGAACAAACTCCGGGTCCATCTGATCCCAGCGCCGATCGGCCGTCGACAGCATCGGACGCACCACCTCGACCTCGGCGGTCATGAACACCTCGGGCGGCAGGGGTGGGGGTGGCACCAGTTGCTCGCCCCGCAGCAAGTCGGCCACCAGGGGATGACGCTCGGTGGCCGCCGCATCGTCGTAAGCATCCAGGGTTCGGGCCGAAGGCACCTGCGTGCCCCACCACCACACCATCAAGGGTGGCAGCACCAGCACCACGGTCATGCCCAAGGCCCACCACCAGGACCATCCGCCCGACAGGCCCGGCAGGAATCGACGCGCACGCCACCAGCCCGCCACTGCCTCACGGCTTTGCGGGAACACCAGCCATGCCAATGCCAGGCAGGCCAGCGCGAAGTACGCCACGATGATCCCTGTGAACATGTTGAAGTTTTGTTGTAACAATTGATTGCGAACCGGGCGGATCCGCGGCGGGTGTCGAGGGGCGTCCTTAGAATGCGCGCAAACACAACAATCATCAGCAGGGAGAGCCCGCGTGAATCCGTCTGAACGCGGCGAGTCCGACCACGCCCACCCATCGCCACCCGCAGCACGCGGCCGCCCCAGCCTGGAGCGGCCCAGCCTGTTTGCGGGCATGGACGGTCAGCCCGCCACAGCCCCTTCCGCGCCAAGCGTGCGGATTCTATCGACCCTGGAGTCACAACAGCGCCCGCTCCCCCGTCGGCGGGTGGGCGAAGGCCAGACGGCGGTCCCGCGCGAGCCCCGTCCTCGGCGTACCGTCCTGGGCCGTTTGCTCTTGTGGAGCCTGCTGGGCGCAGGCCTGGCACTGACCCTCGGTGGCCTGTGGCTGTCGGCCGAGCAGGTGCAAGCCACCGCGTCCACGCACGAAGTGGCGCGGACGCCAGCCCCGGCCATCACATCCACCCGTGTGGTGCCTTCGGACGCAGCCGTGCCGGCATCCAGCGCAGCGGTGGGGGCATCGGCCGTCGCTGACACCCCGCTGGCTGCGCTGATCGAGAACACGGCGCCCACCGCGGCGCCCCCACCAAGCCAGGACTCCCCCCTGAAAACGCTCCAGGAGGCACCGGCCTCGCCCACGGTGATTCAGATGGCCAGCGTCCCCCTGGCTGCCGTCAGCCCGCCTGCGCCCAAGGTGACGCGCACCGAGCCACCCGCCAAGCCCAAACCGCAGGCCGAAGCCCGGCGACCACGCCAGTCGGCCGACAACGACGTGGCGCTGCTGCAGGCCATGTTCGAGCATTCGTCCCGGACCCCGACCACCACACGCTCCGCCGGCCAGGAGCTGGCCCGCCAGTGCGGCCCCCTGTCAGGTGATGAGGCGCGCACCTGCCGGACCCGCGTGTGCCGCAAGTTCCCACAGGCCAAGGTCTGCCGCTGACTGGCACGAACGGCACGGCATTCCCTGGACAAACCCCAATAAGCCTCGAAAACCTGGGCCTTGTCCTGGGTGGGCGGGCCATGACCATCCGCGTCGGGTTAGCATCGGCAACACCGAGTTTGAACCCCAACCGCAGGTCTCCCTCAGACACCATGAGTACCCCCCCATTGAGCGCCGTCGACCAGACGCCCCAAGCCTCGGACGAAGGCACCCCGGTGTCCGTCAAGATCCGTGAACGGCTCAAACAGGCCCAAAAGCGTTTCCACGCCAATGACAACATCGCCGAGTTCATCCAGCCCGGTGAACTCGATGCGTTGCTGGACGAGGTTCAAGGCCAGCTCAAAGGCGTGTTGTCCAGCCTGGTGATCGACACCGACAGCGACCACAACACGCAGGACACGGCCCGTCGGGTGGCCAAGATGTACCTCAATGAGATCTTCCGCGGCCGCTACCATGCGGCCCCGCCGGTCACGGAGTTCCCCAATGCCGAGCGGCTCAATGAGCTGATGATCGTCGGCCCGATCACCGTGCGCAGCGCCTGCTCGCACCACCTGTGCCCCATCATGGGTCGCGTGTGGATCGGCATCATGCCCAACGAGCACTCCAACCTGATCGGCCTGTCCAAGTACGCCCGCCTGATCGACTGGATCATGAGCCGCCCGCAGATTCAGGAAGAAGCCGTCACCCAGGTGGCCGATGTGCTGCAATCGCGCATGAACCCCGATGGCCTGGCCGTTGTGATGGAGGCCGATCACTTCTGCATGCACTGGCGCGGCGTCAAGGACATGGACTCCAAGATGATCAACAGCGTGATGCGCGGCTCCTTCCTGAAGGATCCCAACCTGCGTCGCGAATTCCTGTCCCTCGTCAACCGCAAAGGCTGAACCATGTTGGTCCGTTTGTTGTATGCCAGCCGGGCTCAAGGCGAGCTCACCCCCGAATTCATCGATGCCGTCCTGGCGTCCTCGCGCCGCAACAATGGCAGCCTGGGCGTCACGGGTCTGCTGTGCCACAGCGGTGAGACCTTCATGCAGGTGCTCGAAGGTGGCCGTGAAGCCGTCAACCAGCTGTATCGCCGCATCTGCAGCGACACGCGCCACACCGACGTGATCCTGCTGCACTACGAAGAGATCACCGAGCGGCGCTTTGCGGGCTGGACCATGGGCCAGGTCAACCTGAGCCGGGTCAACCCATCGATCCTGCTGAAGTATTCCGAGCGCCCGGTGCTGGACCCTTACGCCGTCTCCGGCAAGGTCTCGCTGGCCTTGCTGGACGAACTGATCGCCACGGCCTGCATCGTCAGCCGTGCCAACTGAGGCTGGCCTGCCTGGCTGGTTGCTGGGTGTTGACTTCAGTTGCGCCCCTGACCACCGCAAGCCGATCACGGTGGCCTGGGGTCAGCGGCATGGCACGGTGGTCAAACTGGACCGGCTGGACAGCCTGCCCACCCTGAGTGATTTTGAACACCTGCTCTCGCTGGCGCATCCCCGCGCCGCCGAAGGCTGGCTGGGTGGCTTTGACTTTCCGTTCGGCCTGCCCCGGGTGTTTGTGGATGCGCTGGGCCTGGTGACCACGGCCGACCAGCCCGAGTGCGACGCGCTCATCACCCACCTGCAACAGCGTGCACAGACCCGCCAGGGCTTTCAGACCCTGGTCGATCAATGGGGACACAGCTGGGGCATGGGCACACGCCCCGCCAAACTGCCGCACCGACGTTGCGACACCGCCCTGCCCGGCACGGCCAGCACCAGCCCTTTGCAGACCCGCTACGTGCCGGTGGGCAAGATGTACTTTGAAGGCCTGTCCCGGTTGGTGGCAGCCGACATCGCCCTGCCCGGCCTGCGTGCCCGCCGGCCCACCACCTCGCCCGCTCCCACGCGGCTGGCCCTGGAGGCCTACCCGGGCCTGCTGGCCACCGAGGTGTTGGGCAAACAAAGCTACAAGAGCGATGACAAGGCCCGCCAGACCGACGACCGCCTGGTCCAGCGGCTGAGCCTGATCGATGCGCTGGAGCAAGGCCGCACACGCCTGGGGCTGCGCCTCAAGCTGAGTCCGGCGCAGCGTGACCACCTGGCCAGCGATGCCAAAGGCGATCGCCTCGATGCCGTGCTGTGCCTGCTTCAGGCCGGCTGGGGACACCAGCGCCTGGCCGAGGGCGACACCCGTGTGGGCCTGCCGGCCGACGTGGACCCCGTCGAAGGATGGATACTCACGGCCTGACCTGATTTTCCGGATGCCCATGTCTCCTGCTGCCCGCGCCCCCGCCATCGAACACATCACCCATGAGGGCCAGCCCGCCGTGCGGCTGAGCCTGCCCGATGGCAGCCACGCCACCGTGTTGCTGCATGGCGCCCACGTGGTGTCCTGGCATGCCGCCAAGCGGGGCGAACAGCTCTACCTCTCGCCCCTGGCCAACCTGCCTGAACTGCAACCCGGGCAAGCCGTGCGCGGCGGTGTGCCGGTGATCTTTCCTCAGTTCAACCAGCGGGGTCCGGACACCAACGCCCCGCGCCATGGCTTTGCGCGCCACCGCGCCTGGCAGGTCGAGAGCACCAACGCCAGCCAGACCCACGCCCTGGTCACCCTGGCGCTGGACGACGATGCCGAGACCCGCGCCCTGTGGCCTCACGCCTTCACGTTGGAGCTCACCGTGAGCCTGGCGGCCGAGCGGCTGGACATCGAGCTGTACGTGCTCAACCCGGAGGACAGCCCCCAGGCGGACACCTGGTCCTTCACGGGCGCCCTGCACACCTACCTGGCCGTGAGCGAGCTGCCACAGATCCGCCTGCAAGGGCTGGATGGTTGCCGCTTTGAAGACGCGATCACGGGCGGTGAACACATCGAAGATCACCCTGAAAAGCGTTTCAGCGGCGAGATCGACCGGATCTACACCAGCGTGCCAGGGTCGCTGCTGCTGCGCGATGGCACGCGCCAACTCACGCTGGAGCGCAGTGGCTTTGAAGACGTGGTGGTCTGGAACCCGGGGCCTGATCAGTGCGCTCGCCTCAAGGACATGCCCGACGACGATTGGGAGCGCATGCTCTGCATCGAGGCGGTCCAGCTCATGAACCCACCCACCCTGGCACCCGGTGAGTCCTGGACGGGCCGTCAAGGCCTGGTGCTGCCCGACCACCAGGGCGCTTGAGGCCAGAGCGACCGCCGTGGCGGTCGCATCCCGTCAACCTTGCTGGTCGTTCAGCAGGAGCTTGACGTCGGCCATCAGCAGGTCCAGGCCCAGGCCGTAGCGCACAAAAAGACGCACACGCCCTTGTGGGTCAAACACGAAGGCACCGGCCGTGTGGTCCATCGTGTAGCCCTTGCCATCCTGGGTGGGCACCTTCTGGAAAAACACCTTGAACTCCTTGGCCGCCTGGGTGACTTCTTCCACCGAGCCGCGCAAGGCCACAAAGCCTGGGTCCAGGTTCTTGACGTATTCGGCCAGAACCTCGGGGGTATCACGCTCAGGATCGATGGTCACAAAAATGCCCTGGACCTTGGCACCGTCGGCACCCAGGCGGCGGCGCAGCTCGGCCACCTCGGCCATCGTGGTCGGGCAGATGTCGGGGCACTGCGTGAACCCGAAGAACACCACCACCACCTTGCCCTTGAACTCCTCCAGGCTGCGCTTGCGGCCCGTGGGATCGCTCAGGTGCAAGGCCTTGGCGTAGTCGGCGCCCGTGATGTCGACCGCATTGAAGGTCAGGGCGCGCGGCTGCATGGGATTGAGGCCCAGCTTGTCGCACCCGGTCAGCCCCAGCGTGGACACGGCCAGACCGCCCAGCAGCACGGGGCCCGTGCGAGACAACCATTCACGACGTTGAGGATTCATGCCATTCAAAGCCAGATGTAGTGATCCACCAGCAGCGCGGCAAACAGCAGCATCAGGTGGAGGATCGAAAAACGGAAGGTCTCGCGGGCCAACGCCTCGCTGTAGTTCCGCCACAGCCGGAAAGCATAGACCACAAACCACACCCCCAGCACCAGGGCGCTGGCCAGGTAGATGTGACCGCTCATGCCATAGACGTACGGCAGGAGAGTGCCGGCCAGCAGCATCAGGGTGTAGAGCAGGATGTGCAGGCGCGTGAACTCGCTGCCGTGTGTGACCGGCAGCATGGGCAGGCCGGCGCGGGCGTAGTCCTCGACGCGGTACAGGGCCAGGGCCCAGAAATGGGGTGGGGTCCACAGGAAGATGATCAGGCACAGCATCAAGGCCTCTGGGTCCACCGAACCCCGCATGGCCGCCCAGCCCAGCACGGGCGGCATCGCACCGGACGCTCCGCCAATCACAATGTTCTGAGGGGTCAGCGGCTTGAGCACCACCGTGTACACGATGGCATAGCCCACAAAGGTGGCCAGGGTCAGCCACAGCGTCAGGGCGTTGACCGCCAGGTACAGCAAGGCGCCACCGGCCGCACACAGGATCATGCTGAAGACCAGGGCCTGCTTTTGCGTCAGCTCGCCGTTGGCCGTGGGGCGCCAGGCCGTGCGCTTCATGCGCGAATCGATCTGTTGCTCGATCAGGCAGTTGAACGCCGCGGCGGCACCGGCCACCAGCCAGATGCCGATGCAGGCCGCCAGCGCGGTCAGCGCCTGGTCCGCCGTGGGCATGCCCGGCACGGCCAACAGCATCCCGATCACGGCGCAAAAAACAATCAGCTGCACCACCCGAGGCTTGGTCAGCACATAGAACTGCCGAAACCGCGAGGGCACGCTCACAGGTGGCAGGGACGGCTCGGAGGCCACAGGCTTGGACATGGTTGACATACCAGGGTCAGGTGAAACGTTCATCGCGGACAGCAGCAGTGGCCGGGGCCACCACCATGCGAGTGAGCCAGGCCACCGTCAGGGCGGCACCCAGCGTGTGAGCCAAGGCGGCGGCCAGCGGCCAGCCCAGCACCACATTGCTCAAGCCGGAGGCCACCTGCCAGCCCAGCAAGGCCAGCAGCACATGGCCTTCCCGGCTCGTGTCCGGCCGGCGCAAGGCCAGGCGAGCCAGCCAGAGCACGGCCACCACGGCCACCACGGCACCCAGACGGTGGGCCATGTGGATGGCCGTGAGGGCCGACAAGCCAATGGCATTGCCCTGTCCGTCCAGACCCAGGCCGCGCAGCAGGACAAAGCCGTTGGCCCAATCCATCTCGGGCCACCACTGGCCATGGCAGAGCGGAAACTCGGCGCAAGCCAGCACCGCGCCGTTGGTACTGACCCAGCCGCCCAGGGCCGCCTGGACAGACCAGAGCAGCAAGACCCACGCGGAGGCGCGGCGCAACTCGCGGGGCAAAGGCGTCGACCACCAGTTCGATGGGGCCGCCGAAGCCACCGCCGGGGCAAGGCTCATGGCCCGCACCTGGGCCGTCAGCAAGGCCACGCCCAACAAGCCGCCCAGGAGGTGGGCCGTGACGATCAGGGGATACAGCTTGAGCGTGACCGTCAAGGCTCCGAACGCCCCTTGCGCGCACACCCAGACAAACGTCCAGGTGGGCCACCAGGGTGAGATCGATGCCTGCATCGGCTCGCCCGGCGAGCGGCGAGCCCGCTGCCCCCATGCCATCACCATCAAGGCGGTGATCAAGGCGCCCACGCCGGTGGCCAGGTAGCGATGGATCATCTCGATCCAGGCCTTGGTGTGCGTCACGGGCCCATGGGGCAAGGCTGCCTGCGCCTGGGCAATGTCGCCATGCGCGCCCAGCGGCGTGGTGCTGCCATAACAACCCGGCCAGTCGGGGCAGCCCAGGCCTGAATCCGTCAGGCGGGTGAACGCGCCAAACACCACCAGGTCCAGCGTGAGGAACAAGGTGACCAGGGTGAGCGCACGTTGCCAGTGCCGCCCCGAGGACGGATCACGCGCCGCGGCCGAGCGCTGGCGCCAGGCCACCCAGGCCAGGGGCAACAACGACAAGACCCCACCGACCAGGGCCACCGACAGGGCCGGGCTCAGGTCGATGAGTTCAGCCACAGCGCTCATGGTCGTCCGGCCTCGTCCCAGCCCGCCGACCCGCGCATCAGCTTGGTCAGGTCCTTGAGCACCGGGCGGGCTTCAGGCTTGGGGGGGAAACGCATCATCCATTGCCCCATGGGGTCGACTACATACCAGTGGTCGGTCAGCTTCTGGTTGGCAGCAGGCTTCAGCCAGGCCGCCAGGGCTTCAGGCGCGACGCGCAGAACGGTGGCCCCAACCATGGCCTGGCGCAGGGCCGGACGCATGGGCTGGTCGTCGTTGATCAGCCAGAGGCGATCGACCCGGTCCTTGTCCTTGCCCAGGGATTCGCGCAACTGACGCTGCAGGTACAACTGGGCCTCGCACTGCGCATCGCAAGCGCCACCGGCCACGGTGATGAAGAGCCACTGGTTCTTGAGCGATGCGGGATCGACCGGCTGGCCGTCGAGCGTCTGCAGCGGCAGGGCCGATGCCGCGGGCAGGCCCACGGTGGGCTGGATCAGCGTGCCGTAATTGGTGCGCCCCTGCGGGCGGATCACGTAGTACGTGAAGTAGGACGCCACCACGGGTGCCGCACAGATGGCCATGACCAGCAGCATTTTCCAGCGGCCCGAACGCGTGCGCTCAGGCGCCAGCACGTCGGGGCGAGGCAGGCTGTGCACGCTCATCTGCAAGGCGTCTTCGGGTGCGGAAGCTGCGGAAGCACCGGCGGGCGCTGGACGGGAAGAATCAGGCGTTGAATCGTTCATGAACAAGGTCAGTGGGCGGCGCCCCGGCGGGGCTTGAGCCATTGGAACCAAACATACAGGCCGGCCATGATGGCAGCCATGGCAAACCATTGCGCAGCATAGGCCTGATGCTTGACCACATCGGCCGAGGGCTGCCACCAGTCTCGCACCAAACCTTCGGGGGACGGCCCGGTTTGCTGGATGCTGCCGGGCCGCAAGGCCTGCTGCCATTGCGTGCTCAGGGCCGGCAGAGACACATTCTGGCGGATCACGCCGGGCGAGTCCGTCGCGGCATCCCCCAACTCCATCAGGCGAGACGGCGCGGCCACCAGGCGCCCCTCCAGGGTCACCAGACCGGTGGGCGTGGGCACCTCAGGCACCCGCGAGCGATCGACCTGATCCAGGGGCACCCAACCCCGCTGCACCAGCACCACCTGGGCAGCGCACCCCAACGGGGACGGCTGCAACAGCAAGGGGGTCAGCACCACGCGGCCGGCCCGGCCCGACATGGCGCGGTTGTCCAGGAACAGGGTGTGCTGCGGCTGCCAGAGGCCGCTCAGGCGAACAGGACGCTGCTCGGTCGCGGCCCATGAGGCCGAATCACAGGGCAAGGCCAGGTTGTCCAGCGGCGCCAGTTGCTGGCGCGCGACCATGGTCTCGTGCAAGGACAGCTTCTGATCGGCCCGGCTCAACTGCCAGCGGCCTGCCGAGGCCGTCACGCCCACGCCAACCAGCGTGGCCAGCAGCACCCACCACGACCTCATGGTGGGCATGGGGTGGCGCAGGGCACCCGGGTGCCCGTATGATCAGTCCGCATGAAATTCCTCATCGTCGCAGCCCTGATCGGCATCATCGCAGCCCTGGCCCTGGCGGGTCGGGCCATGCTCAAGGACGGCCGTGACGGCCAGCCCAAATCCAGCAAGATGGCCCGCGCCCTCGCCTTGCGTGTGGCGCTGTCCATCGGCTTGTTTCTCTTTGTGCTCTTGAGCTACTACATGGGGTGGATTCAACCCACCGGGGTGCCGCTGACGCGCTGAGCGCCAGCCGACACACCCCAGGCCTCACATCCAGTAAACCACGATGTACAGGCCCAGCCAGACCACGTCCACAAAGTGCCAGTACCAGGCGGCGCCCTCAAAACCGAAGTGGCGCTGAGGCGTGAAGTGCCCCTTTTGCAGCCGCAGCGTGATGAACAGCAGCATCAAGGTGCCCAGCAACACGTGAAAGCCGTGAAAGCCGGTCAGCATGAAGAAGGTCGACCCATACACACCCGATGTGAGCTTGAGGTTGAGGTGGGCATAGGCTTCGTAGTACTCATAGCCCTGGCACACCAGGAAGACAGTACCCAGCAGCACGGTGATCCACATGAAGGCGATCGTCTTGGCGCGCTGATTGGCGATCAGGGCATGGTGCGCCACCGTCAGGGTCACACCCGAGGTCAGCAGCAGCGCCGTGTTGATCGTGGGCAAAGGCCAGGGGCCCATGGTCCGGAAGGGCTCGACCACACCGGCCGGTGAACCCGTGGCACCCGCAGCCACCGTGGGCCACAAGCCCTTGAAGTCTGGCCACAAGAGCTGATGCTCCATGTTGCCCAGTTCAGGGACCGAGTGGACACGTGCCCAGTACAGCGCGCCAAAGAAGGCGCCAAAGAACATCACCTCGGAGAAGATGAACCAGGCCATGCTCCATCGGAAGGACACATCGATGCGATCGCTGTACAGGCCCGATTCGCTCTCGCGGATGGCATCACCGAACCACTGCTTGAGCACGACCAGCCACCAGACCAGGCCGAAGGCCACCGCATAGGGCGCCCACTCGGATCCGTTGACCCACTGCCCCGCCCCCAGGATCACAAAGAACAGGCCAAAGGCCGCCATGACCGGGTGCCGTGAAGGCCCTGGCACGAAGTAGTAAGGGGTCTGCCCCTTCTGGATAGCTGCCGACATTTGGGCTCCTGTTGTCAAATCCTCACAGTGCGGTACCGCTGGCGACCACCCATCGCACCAGCACCACCAACACCCCCACAAACACTGCAGCCCCGATCAGTCCCGCCACGATCACATGGACCGGGTTGAGCTTGGCCACATCCTGCGCATGGTCCTTGCCCTTGCGCACGCCAAAGAACGACCATGCCACGGCCTTGAGCGTCTGGGCAAACGAGCCCTTGCGCGCAACCGCATCCCGAAGGTCCTGTCCGGGCGGGCTCATGTGCCGCCCCCAGGTGGCATGGGCACCTTGCCGCCCACCTCAAAGAAGGTGTACGACAAAGTGATGGTTTTCACATCACGCGGCAACTTGGGGTCGACCACAAAGGCGACCGGCCAGCGCTTGGACTCACCAGGCTGCAGCGTGTATTCATTGAAGCAAAAGCACTCGAGCTTGTTGAAGTGCGCCGTGGCCTGTTTCGGTGCATAGCTCGGGATGGCCTGGGCCTTCATGACCCGGTTCTGTGAGTTGGTGAACTCGTACATGACCGTGGCCAGTTGCCCCGGGTGGACCTCCAGCGAGCGCTTCTCGGGCTTGAAGGACCAGGGCCCGCGGGCATTGGCGTCAAACTCGATGGTGATCAGTCGCGAGGTGTCCACCTGCGTGTTGGGCTTGGCCTTGGAGGCCATGCCCGGCACCTGGCGCTCGGCCAGCGACAGCACATTCACCCCCAGCGCCTCACAGATGGCCCGGTACATGGGCACCATCGCATAGCCGAATCCGAACATGGCCAGCGCCACCACCCCCAGCTTGAACACCATGTCGCGGTTGGCCGACCGGGCGGACAGCAGCGCGCGTTGTGCAGGGGTGAGCGAAGACGACATGGCGGGCACGCGCTCAGTGAGGCTGGGAGAGCAGCACGATCTTGACCACAAACCCCACGAAGAAGACCGCCACGATCGAGAGCAGGATCAGCCCCAGTCGCACGTTCTTCTGGCGCAACTGGGCGTTGTGCGTGGGTTTGTTCATCAGCCGATCACCCGGGTGGCGTCCGCGTTCAGCTTGGGCGGGTTCTCAAAGGTGTGGAAGGGGGCTGGCGAGGGCACTTCCCACTCCAGGCCTTCGGCGCCGTCCCAAGGACGCGCAGGCGCAGGCTCGCCCTTGCCACGCATCATGGGGATCAGCACCACCAGCAGGAAGAACACCTGCATCAGGCCGAAACCAAAGGCACCGACCGACGCAATGGCGTTGAAGTCAGCAAACTGCATGGGGTAGTCGGCATAACGACGGGGCATGCCGGCCAGACCCAGGAAGTGCATGGGGAAGAAGGTGATGTTGAAGGTGATCAGCGAGCCCCAGAAGTGGAACTTGCCCTTCCACTCGGGGATCATGACGCCCGACCACTTGGGGGCCCAGTAGTAAACGCCAGCGTACAGGGCATACAGCGAGCCGGCCACCAGCACGTAGTGGAAGTGAGCCACCACGTAGTAGGTGTCCTGGATCTGGGTGTCGATGGGGGCCATCGAACAGATCAGGCCGGTGAAACCACCCAGCGTGAACACGAAGATGAAACCCACGGCCCACAGCATCGGGGTCTCGAAGGTCATGGAGCCGCGCCACATGGTGGCCACCCAGTTGAAGACCTTCACGCCCGTGGGCACGGAGATCAGCATGGTGGCGTACATGAAGAACAGCTGACCGGTCACGGGCATGCCCGTGGCAAACATGTGGTGAGCCCAGACGATGAAGCTCAGGATGGCGATCGAGGCGGTCGCGTAGACCATCGAGTGGTAGCCAAACAGTTTCTTGCGCGCAAAGGCCGGGATGATCTGACTGACGATGCCGAAGGCCGGCAAGATCATGATGTAGACCTCGGGGTGACCGAAGAACCAGAAAATGTGCTGGTACATCACGGGGTCACCGCCACCGGCGGGGTTGAAGAAGCTGGTACCGAAGTGACGGTCGGTCAGCGTCATGGTGATGGCGCCGGCCAGCACAGGCATCACGGCGATCAGCAGGTAGGCCGTGATCAGCCAGGTCCAGGCAAACATGGGCATCTTCATCAAGGTCATGCCAGGCGCGCGCATGTTCAGGATGGTGACCACGATGTTGATCGAACCCATGATGGAGCTGGCACCCAGGATGTGCATCGCAAAGATGCCGGCGTCCATGGAGGGGCCCATCTGCAGGGTCAGCGGTGCGTACAGCGTCCAGCCCGCAGCGGGTGCACCGCCGGGCATGAAGAACGACCCGACCAGCAGCAAGGCGGCCGGGATCATCAGCCAGAAGCTGAAGTTGTTCATCCGCGCAAAGGCCATGTCGGAGGCGCCGATCTGCAACGGGATCATCCAGTTGGCCATGCCCACGAAGGCCGGCATGATCGCGCCGAACACCATGATGATGCCGTGCATGGTCGTGAGCTGATTGAACAGCTCAGGGTTCACGAACTGCAGGCCAGGCTGGAACAGCTCGGCCCGGATGCCCAAGGCCAGCACGCCGCCGATCATCAGCATCGTGAAGGCGAACAGCAGGTACAGGGTCCCGATGTCCTTGTGGTTGGTGGCATAGACCCAACGACGCCAGCCGTGCGGGTGGTCGTGGGCGTGGTCGTCGTGACCGTGTGCGTGTCCGCCGTGGTCCAGAACTGCAGTCATGTGGATTTCCTTTTCTGAATCACTTGCGGGCGGCCAGCACTTCGGCGGGCTGCACGATCTGACCGGTCTTGTTGGACCAGTTGTTCTTGGTGTACGTGATCACGGCAGCGATCTCGGTGTCGGACAGCTGCTTCCAGGCCGGCATGATGTTGTTCTGACCATTCAGGAGCACAGCGATCTCCTTGCTCTTGTCGGCATCCAGGACCACGGCTGCGCCGTCCAGGGGCTTGATCGCGCCGCCGCCCTTGCCGGTGGGCAGGTGGCAGGCCGCGCAGTTGGCGGCGTAAACCTTTTCGCCACGGGCGACCAGGTCAGGCAGGGCCCAGACCTTGTTGGGGTCATCCGCCTTGGCGGCCTGCGCCTTGAGCTTGCCTTCGGCCCACAGGGCGTAGTCCTCTTCAGAGACCACACGCACATGGATGGGCATGTAAGCGTGCTCCTTGCCGCACAGCTCGGCGCACTGACCATAGAAGTCGCCGACCTTTTCAGCCTTGAACCAGGTGTCGCGCACAAAGCCGGGGATGGCATCCTGCTTGATGCCGAATGCAGGCACCATGAAGGAGTGGATCACGTCGTTGGCCGTGGTGATCACGCGGATCTTCTTGCCCACGGGCACGACCATGGGCTCGTCCACCTTGAGCAGGTAGTTGTCAGGCATGGCCGCCTTGTCGGCGATTTTCTGGGCGTCCACGTGCTGGCCACGGTTGTCGGACATCTGACGCTGCTCAACGTCCAGGGTGGAGATCAGCTGGATGCCTTCGCCCTCACCCTTGATGTAGTCATAGCCCCACTTCCACTGGTAGCCGGTGGCCTTGATGGTCAGGTCGGCGTTGGTGGTGTCCTTCTGGGCCACCACCACCTTGGTGGCAGGCAAGGCCATGCCGATCACGATCAGGA
This sequence comes from Aquabacterium sp., assembly GCA_035438885.1. Classification (GTDB taxonomy): domain Bacteria; phylum Pseudomonadota; class Gammaproteobacteria; order Burkholderiales; family Burkholderiaceae_C; genus Aquabacterium. Next base: position 24,215 of record DAORJC010000022.1, read on the forward strand.
AAGGAATGATGGTCCAGACGATTTCCACCGTGGTCGACTCATGGAAGTCGGCCGACTTGGCGCCCTTGGACTTGCGGTGCGCAAAGATGGAATAGAACATCACACCGAACACGGCCACGCAGATCACGCCGCAGATCCACAACATCATGACGTGCAGATCCTGCTGCGCGGCCGCGATCTTGGTGGCAGGCGCCGGCAGGTCGTATTGACGCACGCCAGGGCCACCGGGCAGGTCATTGACGGCCATGGCAGCCTGAGCCCACAGCAACATCGCTGCACTGGAGGCCCACGCTGCGGCACGTTGACCGCGCTGGATCAGTTTCGATGGGGGATGAAAGGTCATGGTCTCGTCTCGGTTGGCAATCGATGTGTCTGAGTCGGGGCGTCAGCGCGTCGAGCGACTGCCCAGCTGCAGATGGAGCGCCCTTGAGCCGGCATGCGGATCAAAGGCAGGTCATGGCGTTGAAGTTGGTGGGAGTAGCGACGCATGCCACCCCCAGCTTCCCAGAGGGGTGCATGGTCTTCAGAGACGCTGACGCCGCCGGCCCGCAATGGGGCCGCGCTGGGGTGAACGTTCCACACGCTCAGGCGCAAAGCCTGAGCAGACACATGAGAACCTTGCGACAAGGCGGCAGGCATCGAGCCCTCTTTCCTTCCCAGGGGGATCAGCCAACCTGTCTCGTGAACCGGGCCAATCGTCCAACCAAGGACATTCAAATACGCCAGACGGAAGGAAGGGGGGGCCATTTCAAGGGCCACGCCACACAACCTTGCTATTGCCGGCTATTTTAGGCGCGCGATTGCGATGGCTCAAGGCCTGATTGCGCCGCTTGTGTTGTGGGTTTTCCCTCAAGTGACGCATGGATGCGTCAAAGAGCGAAAAGACGCTGGACAACCATCAGGACTTTCGGATCATGCGCCGCATGTCGTCCAGTGACACGCGGGTTTCCCCGGTGACCGAAAAACGAGGTGCAGGCTTGACGGCATGTCCGTAGACCAGCTCCAGGCTCAGGCCCAGGCGACCGTCCGGGCGTTTGAGGTGAGTCTCCAGTGCCTGGATCAGTTGTTGCCGCCAGCGGGGCGTGCGGCACCCGGCAAAACGCCCGGTCGCCACATTGCCCCCCCAGGTGCGCCACTCGCTCAGCATGGTCTCGGCGTCCGGCCAGGTCAGGCTCAGGCGCTCCATGTCCATGACGGGATCGGCAAACCCGGCCTGCACAAAGGCATCGCCCAGGTCGTGCATGTCGATGAAGTCGATGGTGGGCAGGCCCCAGCCCATCGCCTGGTACACCGCGCGCAGCTCCTTGGCGGTGTCGGGCCCCAACCCGGAACACATCAGGAAGCCATCGACCTTGAGAATCTCATGCCAGGTCTTGAACAAGGCATCCAGGTCGGTGCTGGCGTGCAGGGCCATGTTGGCCCACACCAGCCCCATGCCCTCGGCAGGCCAATGGGGTGGCGGTGGCGTGAGGTGCTCCACCACAGGAGGCCGGGCCGACTGCCAGCGGGCCCACCAGGGCCGAGCGTGCTGTTGGGTCCATTGCTGAACCGAACGATCGGCCAGGGCAGGCGTCGGCTCCCAGACCCAGCGGCGGGCCTGCGGGTAACGCGCCTGAACCACGGCTTGGCCAGCCCCCAGCCAACCGCCCCAGTCGAGCCAGTCCTGAGGCTCCAGCAGGATGGCCTGCAATTTCTCACCCAGTCGGCGCGCCACCTCGCCATGGAGCCAGGACGGCTCGCTCAAGCGCGACAAGCGCGACAGTTGACGGGCCATCGCGGCGGGGGCCGGGGCCATGGGGGGCAAGGTGGCGGGATTGGATTCGGTCATGCGGTCTGGGTGGAGCGTTCCCTGGCCACCCCCTCGGCAGGGCGATGGTCTGGCCAGCGGTGCGCCAGTATATTGAGCCCATGATTCAAGGAGGAAAACTGCACTGGCCCACCCTGTGCCGGGTGTGCCATCGTTGGCAGGGTCAGACCATCTGCGCCCACTGCGCGCTGGCCGCTGGCGTGGAGGCCCCACGTTGCCGGCGTTGTGCCATGCGGGCCACGCTGGCGCACGGGCTGTGCCAGCCCTGTGAAGACAATCCACCAGTGTTCGACCATGCGGTTGCGGCCCTGGACTACACCCTGCCCTGGACCTCCTTGATCGCCTCACTCAAGTTCAGGCAGGATCCCGCCGTGGCCCGATCGCTGGCGCAGTTGCTGGCCCAGGCGGTGCGTCGGCGCTGGGGGCCCAGGCAGCCTGCGGCGCCCGATGGCATGCGACCCGCCGTGCCCACACGGCTGCGGGCGGGCGCACCCACGGTGCTGATGCCCGTGCCCTTGTCACCCCAGCGTCTGCGCGAGCGGGGCTACAACCAGGCCGGACTGCTGGCGCATCACCTGAGCCGCGCGCTGGGCGTGCCCGTGCAGCATGACGGCCTGCTTCGGCGACGTCACACCGAGCGGCTGATGCAGATGGATGCCGCCGAACGAGAGGCGCACATCCGGCGCGCGTTTGCAGTCAACCCCGCCAGCCTCAAGCACGTCCAGCGCCGGCATGTGGCCGTGGTCGACGATGT
>DAORJC010000023.1:0-26667 GCA_035438885.1 Aquabacterium sp.
AGGCCAGCAAGGTCAGCAGCGTGGCCACGATCAGCCCGCCCATGATGGCCACCGCCATCGGGCCCCAGAAGGCACTCCGCGTCAGGGGAATCATGGCCAGAACTGCCGCGGCCGCCGTCAACACGATCGGGCGGAAGCGACGCACGGCCGCCCCGACGATGGCATCCCAGGCAGGCACGCCCTGCGCCCGGTCGGTCTCGATCTGGTCGATCAGGATCACCGAGTTGCGCATGATCATGCCCATCAGCGCGATCACGCCCAGCAGCGCCACAAAACCGAAGGGTCGGTTCAGGGTCAGCAAGGCCGCGGCCACGCCGACGATGCCCATGGGCCCCGTCAGGAAGACCAGCAAGGAGCGCGAGAAGCTCTGCAACTGCAGCATCAACAGCGTGAAGGTCAGAAACAGCATCAAGGGCACGTTGACAAAGATCGAGCCCTGCCCCTTGGTGCTTTCTTCAGCGGTACCGGCCAGCTCGACCCGGAAGCCCGCCGGCATCTTGGCTTGCAGGGCCATCATGGCCGGCCACAGGGCCGAGCTCACGGTGGGGCCTTGCACGCCAGGGCGCACATCACCTTGCACGGTCACGGCATACAGGCGGCCTTCACGCCAGATCACGCCCGGCTCCCAGACCAGTTGAGGCTTGGCGATCTGAAGCACCGGCACCATCTGGCCCGAGGCCGTGGGCACATAGGCGTTGTCCAGGGCACCCAGGGTGACGCGTTCGGACTGCGGCGAGCGCAACACGATCTCGATCAGGCGGTCGTTCTCGCGGTACTGACCGATGGTCACCCCCGAGGTCAGCACGCGGCTGGCCTGGGCGATGGACTGGGTGGTCACGCCCAGGGCCCGCGCCTTGTCCTGGTCCACCCGCAAGCGGATGGCCTTGACGCTCTCGTTCCAGTTGTCGTTCACACCGCGCATGTCGGTGTTGGCGCGCATGATGGCCTTGGCCTGCTCGGACCATTGGCGCAACTGGTTGATGTCATCGCCCACGATGCGGAACTGAACGGGGTACGCCACGGGCGGCCCGTTGGGCAGCAGCTTGACGCGGGCGCGGATCTCCGGGAATTCCTCGTCGATCAGGAGGGGCACCCGCTTGAGCACGCGCTCGCGCGCCGCGCTGTCCTTGGGCACCACGATCAACTGGCTCACGTTGCTCTGGGGGAAGATCTGATCCAGCGGCAGGTAAAAACGCGGCACGCCTGCACCCACCCAGGTGCTCACGGTGGCCACATCCCCATCTTCCAGCAGGCGGGCTTCCACCCGTTTGACGGTGGCCTCGGTGGCCTCAAAGCTGGTGCCTTCGGGCAGCCACAGGTCGGCGAGGATTTCCAGGCGGCTGGAGTCCGGGAAGAACTGCTGCTGCACCTTGCCCATGCCGACAAAACCCAGCACCAGGGCGCCAATCGTCAGGCCGATGGTGGCCCAGCGATGCGCCACGCACCAGTTGACCAGGCCCTTGAATCGCCGGTAGAACGGGGTGTCGTACAGGTCGACCTGCGCGCCGCCCAGCACCATCTTGGGCTTGGTGCGCAGCAGCCATTGGCCCAGGTAGGGCACAAAGTAGACCGACACCACCCAGGAGACGATCAGGGCAGCGGCCGTGACGGCAAAGATGGCGAAGGTGTATTCACCCACGGCCGAGTTGGCCATGCCGATGGGCAGGAAGCCCACGGCCGTGATCAGCGTGCCCGTCAGCATGGGCATGGCGGTGATCTCGTAGGCGGCGGTGGCGGCCCGAACCTTGTCGTAGCCCTCCTCCAGCTTGTGCACCATCATCTCCACGGCAATGATGGCGTCGTCCACCAGCAGGCCCAGGGCAATGATCAGTGCCCCCAGCGAGATCTTGTGCAGCCCCACACCCCAGACGTACATGATCAGGAAGGTCACGGCCAGCACCAGCGGGATGGTGATGGCCACCACCATGCCGGGCCAGATGTCCAGACGCCAGGGGCGCGTGTGCAGGCCCAGGCTGACAAAGCTCACGCCCAGCACCACCACCACGGCCTCGGCCAGCACTTTGAGGAACTCGCCCACCGAGCTGGACACGGCCTTGGGCTGATCCTGGATCTGGTCCAGCTCGATGCCCACGGGCAAGCCGGCCTTGATGTCCTGGGCCATGACGGTCAGGCGCTCGCCCAGCGCGATGATGTCGCCGCCCTTGGCCATGGACACGCCAATGGCAATCACGTCCTTGCCCTGGTGGCGCACCTTGGTCACGGCCGGGCTTTCATACGCACGGCGGATGGTGGCGATGTCGCCCAGCTTGATGCTGCGCGCCTGCCCCGTGGCGGGGTTGATCAGGCGCACCGGCATGGCGCGCAGACTCTCGATGGTCTGGAACGCACCGGTCACGCGCATCTGCACGGTGTTTTGCTGGCCGTTGTAGACACCAGCCCCCTCGATGCCGTTCTGGGCGTTGAGCTGACCGATCAGCTCATTGAGGTGGATCCCGGTCTGTGCCAGGCGGAACTGAGGGATCTCGACAAAGACCTTCTCGGGCTGGACGCCAAACAGCTCGACCTTGGCCACATCGGGCACATGCAGGAACTGCGAGCGGACCCGGTCGGCGTACTGGCGAAGCTCTTCGTCCGTGAAGCCATCGGCCGACAGGGCGTAGATGGAGCCGTACACATCGCCGAACTCGTCGTTGAAGAACGGACCGATCACGCCCTGCGGCAAGGTCAGGTGCATGTCGCCGATTTTTTTGCGCGCCTGGTACCAGATGCCGGGCACGTCCTTGGGCCTGGTGCTGTCCTTCAGGAGCAGCAAGGTGTAGGTCTCACCGGGCTTGCTGTAAGAGCGCACCTTGTCGACCGAGGGCACCTCCTGAAGGGTGCGCTCGATCTTGTCGGTGACCTGCTCGGCCATCACCTGGGCCGAAGCCCCTGGCCAGTAGGCCCGCACCACCATGATGCGAAAGGCAAAGGGAGGGTCTTCGTCCTGCCCCAACTGGAAAAAGGCGGCCAGGCCCAGCAGCATCAGCGCCACCATCAGGTAGCGCGTCAGGGCCGGGTGCTCCAGCGCCCAGCGGGACAGGTTGAACTTGGCCGCGCCGTCGTGGCCCGGCTCGTGGGAAGCGTTCATGGTCATACCGAGGTCGAATCCAGGTCAGGGGGCGGCTTTGGCGGCGGGCAAGGTGCTCCCGGCGGTGGCTGCAGCCACCGCGCCAGGCTCGACCAGTCGACGAACCTTCTGACCCGGCATGAGCACATGCACGCCAGCAGTCACCACTTCCTGACCCGGCTTGAGGCCGGCAGAGACGTGCATCATGTTGCCGTTGACCTCGGAGGTGACCACGTCCTGCTGTTTGACGGTCATGGACGCAGCATCGAGCAACCACACCGAGGAGCGCCCCTGGCGCTCGACCAGCGCGTGCAGAGGCACATGCACGCCGTCGCGCACGCGAGGCGCCACACTCAGGGCCACCGTGGCCGTCTGGCCCAGGGTGAAATCAGGATGGGGGCCAACATCGGCCTTGACCAGCAAGGTCCGGCTGTTGGGGTCGGCGGCCGCCGCCATCTCACGGATGGTGGCCGGAACCCATTTGTCGGTGCCCCAACGGCGCACCTTGATGGCGCTGGTCTTGCCCACCAGGGGACGAACGGCCGCCCCCATGTCTTCGGGCACCGAAAACACCACATCACGGGCACCATCGTGGGCCAGCGTGAGCACGGGCTCGCCGGGGGCCACCACCTGGCCGGGCTCGACCGTCACGGTCGTGATGATGCCGCTGGCCGTGGCGCTCAGCGTGCCATAGGCTGCCTGGTTGCCCTGCACGCCCAGTTGCGCACGAGCCTGGGCCATGGAGGCTTCGGCCGCGCGCAGGTTGGTCTGGTGACGCTCGAGTTCAGCCTGGCTGATGAAGCCTTGCGCCCGCAGGTCCTGAAAACGCTTGAAATCGGCCTGGGCCTGGGCGGCCTGCACCTGGGCGGCGGTCAGACCGGCACGTGCGGCATCCTGTGTCAGGCGCAGGTCGGTGGCGTCCAGTTGCGCCAGGGCCTGTCCGGCCTTGACCGTTTGCCCCAGCTCTGCAAAACGCTGGGTGACCTTGCCGCCCACTCGGAAGGACAGGCGGGTCTCGGTACGGGCCTTGACCTCGGCGGAGAACTCGCGATCGATCAGTCCGCCGGCATCCTTGAGCACCACCGTGCGCACCGCCCGGATCGGGGCCTCGGGCTCTGCGGGCTTGCTGCAAGCGGCCAGGGCCAGCACGAGCAAGGAGGCGGACACCACCCCAATGGGGCGACGCAGGCTGGAAAAATGACGTGAATTCATGAGCAAGGGGTGAAAGCGAACACAAAAGCCAATCCATCGCGGCCACTAATGACCAGCGAGTCAATAATGTAGAAGCACCGGTCAGGGTGTGTCAATCGCCAGCAGAGCACAATACTGCGCACCTGACCGCCGCTGTTTCAATCTAGCACCGACTTGCCCATGTCCCTTCGCGATGCCCCGCCCTTTCCCCGACCTGGCAGCAGCCTGGACCTGGCGATTCAGACAGCAGGAGCCCGCCGACCCGCCCTCCTGGCGTGGGCGCGGTGGTGGCACGAGGTCAGCCGCATCCCCACTTCGGTCAGCGATGCCGCCATTGGCGAGAAAAAACTGGCCTGGTGGTCCCAGGCCGTGAACGATGCCTTTCGCCAGCCGCCCCAGCATCCTTTGCTGGTGGACCTGCTGGGTGCCTCCAGCCCGGCCGAGCGTGAACAGGCGCCTCCCCAGGCCCTGTGGCAATCCCAGATCCAGGGGCTGGGCACCTTGCTGCAACAGACCCGCTGGCTGGACCAGGCCGGCTTGCGCCACCACATGGACCAGACCACCGGCGCCGCGCTGGAAGGCGCCGCCTGGGTCCTGGGCGCCCGCAGCCCTCAGGCCTTGAGCACCGCTCGCGCCCTGGGCGTGGCACTGCGCCGGGCCAACCTGCTGTCACGGGTGGGTCAGGATGCGCATGCCGGGTGGCTGCACATCCCGGTGGACGTGCTGCAGCAACACGATGTGCGTGCCCACGAATGGCTGCGCCCGGCCCCCGAAGCCCCCACCGATGCGATGCGTGGCCTGATGGCCCTGTGGCAATCGGAGGTGGTTGAGGCGCTGACCCAGGCCCTGGGTGCCATGCGCGATCTGCCCGCCGCCGAGCGTCAGGCCCTTCGGCCCCTTCGGGTGCTGGCGCGACTGAACCTGGTGCTGATGGCCGACCTGGAGGAGCACCGCTACCAGGTGCTGCGTCAGCGCATCAGCGTGGGCCCCTGGCGCAAATGGTGGACGGCGCTGACCACCCGCTGAACGCTCAGTTCACACCACTGGCCGCCAGCGGGACGGTGGCTCGCACGGGCGGCCGGGTTCGGTCAAAGGGCGCTGCCAGCGGCTCGCCCACAAACAGCCCCTGCTGAGGCCAGGCCACGCTCTTCCAGTAAGTTTCAATGGCCGTGGCGCCCTGGGCATAAAACAGGATCAGGCCTTGAGGGTGCGGAAACTTCTGCAGGTGCGCGCAGGGCTCGCTGGACGTGCCATAGGTGGCAGTGGCCCCCGCGTCGATCCAGGAGAGCACCGTCATCTGGCCGTGGGCCTTGTCCAGCACCCCCCCAAAGGACGTCAGGTGATCGGCCAACGCGCCGGGCACAAAGTCAATGGTGTCGAGAAAATCCACCTGGGTGCTGCCCGTCAGGTACATCAGAACCCGCGAGGCGTTCTTGAGGGCATTGGTCTGATCCAGGTGAACTGTCAGGCCCGCGCCGGCGATGGGCCCGGCCGGTGGAAACACGGTTTGCCGCACGCTGCGAACGCTGTCCGAAGTGCTCACCAGATGGATGTTGGCCGGCAGCCCGCCCCTCAGGCCCATGGTGCCATCCGATTTGACACCGCGATCGATCAGGGCTCGGGCCGAATCGACACTCGGGGCGGCCAGCATCATCGCCAGCCGCATCTTGAAGTCCTGGTAGGGCCGGGTCGAGGAAGAGGCAAAGTAGGGCGAGGTGCGTGACACCGCACAGGTGTTGCTGCACAAGGCCGGATCAAAACCCATGGCCAGTGCCCCCGTGATGGAATTGCACTCCACGCCGTAGGGCATGCGCCAGGTCAGGGCCAGCGCCTGCACACGATCGCCATAAAACTGATGGACCTTCTGGCTCAGCTCGGCAAACTCATCACGATTCAAGGTCGACTTGATCGGCAGACTCACGCGCAGGATCTGATCGTCCGGGATGCCGCGCGCCTTGGCGTAGTACTCCGCCACCTGAACAGAATAAGGGTCGGCCGTGTTGACCAGCAAACCCAGGTCCTTGGCGCCGATCCGGCCAAAGACCCGAGGCACCGAACTCCATTGCCGGGGGGGCAACACGGACGGCACGGACCAGCCGGGCGTGGGCGCCGAGGCGCCAGGTGCTGCAGATGCGGACGCGGATGCGGGCGACGCAGGCGCCCCCGCTGCACCGGCAGCGCCAGCTGGCTGCCACACGCCCCACGCGATCAGGCACATCAGCCCCTGGCGCAACCACCGGGGGGCAGCAAACCGTGCACAGTCAGAGCGATCCATGGTCTTGCAGAGAGTGGGCATGCCTCAGTGTAGGCGCATCGCCATGTGACAAATCCAGGGTACTGGGGGGATTATTCCGCCGATTGGATGGCATTGCCGCCTCTCAAAATGGCATCTCACGGAGGAAAGCCCGATGAGTCAATCTCCCCATCAGTCCACATCGATCCAGGTGATGAGCCGCATGTTCTCGCTGCTCGACACCCTGGCACAAGGCCAGGAAGCGGTGTCACTGAAATACATCAGCGCCCAGACCGGGCTGCACCCATCCACCGCGCACCGGATCCTCAACGATCTGGCCGCCGGTCGCTACGTCGAGCGAGCCGGCCCTGGCAGTTACCGCCTGGGCCTGCGCCTGCTGGAGCTGGGCAACCTGGTCAAGGGCCGACTGGACCTGCGCGAAGTGGCCGCCACACCGATGCAGGAACTGCACCGGCTGCTGTCGACCTCGGTGAGCCTGCTCGTGCGTCAGGAGCAGGACGCGGTCTGCCTGCTGCGCACCAGTCAGGAGCGGCACGGCGTCAGCCTGCAGCGCCCCCCTCATCAGCGCACCCCGTTGACGGACTGCGTGGCGGGCCGGGCCATGTTGACCAAGGAGTCCAGCGCCCAGTTGAGCCACTTGTGCCAACAACACGGCCAACGCCTGGAAGGCGTCCAGCTGGACGTGCAGCAAACCCGTCAGGCCGGCGCACTGGTGGGCTCTGACACCTCGAACCAGAGCACCACCGCCGTGCCCATTCTCAACGACACGGGCGAGGTCATCGGCGCACTGGCCGTGATCAGCGCCCCGGGGATGGAGCAGGTCGATGCGATCAAGGAGACGGCCCGCAGGATCTCGGTGCAGATGGGCTGGCAAGCTGACTCGGCGCCCTGAAGCGCCACCCTGCCCCATGAAAAAAGCGCCTGACTTGTCAGGCGCTTTTTTTGCCTCCCGCGCCCTTGGCTGAAACAACCGCGGAGCAGGAGGCGCAAGGATCGATCAGGACGTGCGAGCCGGGCGGCTCACAGAGAGGGTCGGCGTGCTGGAGTGCTGCTGCACCGACGAGTTCTCGATCCAGCGACGCACACGCTCGGCATCGGCCTGGCGGGAGTACTTGCCGCTGGAGTCCAGGAACACCATGATCAACTTGCGACCGGCCATGCGAGCCTGCATGACCAGGCAACGACCTGCCTCGACGATGTAGCCGGTTTTTTGCAGGCCAATGTCCCACACCGGGCTGCGCACCAGGCTGTTGGTGTTGCCAAAACGGACTTGACGGGCGCCGACCTGCACCGAATGGCTGGGCGAGACCGACAATTCACGGATCAAGGGCTGCTGGTAAGCCGCGCGAACCAGGCTGGCCAGATCCCTGGCGCTGGACTGGTTGCGGCTGCTCAGGCCGGTGGGCTCGACATAGCGGGAGTCCACCATGCCCAACTGGCGGGCCTTGTTGTTCATCAGGCCGACAAACTGCTGCAAACCACCGGGAAAGGTGCGGCCCAAGGCGTGGGCAGCGCGGTTCTCGGAGGCCATCAGGGCCAGGTGCAAGGCCTCGCCACGCGGCAACACCGTACCCACGGCCAGGCGCGAACTGCTGTTCTTTTCAGTGTCGACATCGTCCTGGGTGATCGTGATCATCTCGTCCAGCGGCAGGCGAGCCTCCACCACCACCATGGCGGTCATCAGCTTGGTCAGCGATGCGATCGGCAAGACGGCGTCGGAATTCTTGGCCAGCAGGATTTCGTTGGTGTCCTGATCGATCACCAGGGCCACGCTGGACTTGAGCTCCAGGGGATCCTGGGTGTGATGCAGGCCGTAGATCTGCCCGAACGACGCACCCGTGGCAGCAGAAGCCGAAGGCGATGCAATCGGTGTGCGGCCCATGGCCTGGTAGCTGGAGACCCTCGTCGGGATGGCCTGAGCGCGAGCCTGGGGCGTGCGCACCAGAGAGGCGGTCATGACGCCCGAGGCGCGCGATGACCCACGCGCCTGGCTGACGCCCGCATCACGACGGCTCTTGCGACTGGAGGCCTGACGCGACTGCAGGCTGGACTTGCTGCCCGCCTTCATGGCCGTGCGCGCCTGTCGGGTGCCTTTGGTCGCCACCTGATTGGCTCGGCCCTTTTTGCTGGCCTTGCTGGCAACCTTTTTGCCCGACGCCTTCGCGGCGGATTTGCCCTTGGTGACGGACTTGGCCGAGGTTTTGGTCTGCGGGTTGGCGCGACTGCCTGCCGCCTGGGCATTGAACCCCAGAGACACTGCAAACATCGAGACCAACAGCCCCACGACCAGGCGTAGCTTGAACTTCTGACGCACCACGAGGCATCCTTTCAACTTAGCACTGAGTGTAATGAGAAAAACGCGCAAGATCAACAACTTACGCGTTTTTCATCAAGTGGCCTCTATGTAAAGACCAACAACACGGGATTTATCCCTGTGCCGAGACCTTCTCGGCCTTGCTCTGGAGCTTGTTCAGCGCCGAGAGATAGGCCTTGGCAGATGCCACCACGATGTCCGGATCAGATCCGACGCCGTTGACCACTCGACCGCCGTGCTGCAGACGGACAGTGACCTCGCCTTGAGATTCTGTGCTGCCTGAGGTGATCGCATTGACGGAGTAGAGGACCAATTCGGCACCACTTTGGATCACCGACTCGATGGCCTTGAGCGACGCGTCCACCGGACCGTTGCCCTCGCTGGCCGCGCTGTGCTCGGTGGCACCCGCCGCAAACACCACTTTGGCGTGCGGGCGCTCGCCGGTCTCGGAGCTCTGCGACAAGGCGATCAGGCGGAAATGCTCCTGCTCGGTCGTCACGCTCTCGTCACCGACCAGGGCGATGATGTCCTCGTCAAAGATCTCGCTCTTGCGGTCGGCCAGTTCCTTGAACTTGGCAAAGGCGGCGTTGACCTCGGTCTCGGAATCCAGGTCGATGCCCAACTCTTCCAGGCGCTGCTTGAACGCATTGCGACCCGAGAGCTTGCCCAGCACGATCTTGTTGGCGGCCCAGCCCACGTCCTCGGCACGCATGATTTCGTAGGTGTTGCGGGCCTTGAGCACGCCATCCTGGTGGATGCCGGAGGCGTGCGCAAAGGCGTTGGCGCCCACCACCGCCTTGTTGGGCTGCACGACAAAACCGGTGGTCTGCGAGACCAGGCGGGAGGCCGGCATGATCTGCGTGGTCTCGATGCCCACGTCCAGACCAAAGTAGTCACGGCGCGTCTTGATGGCCATGACCACCTCTTCCATGGCGCAGTTGCCGGCGCGTTCGCCCAGGCCGTTGATGGTGCACTCGACCTGGCGGGCGCCGCCCAGCTTGACGCCAGCCAGGGAGTTGGCCACCGCCATGCCCAGGTCGTTGTGGCAGTGCACGGACCAGATGGCCTTGTCCGAGTTGGGCACCATCTCGCGCAGGGTCTTGATGAAGTTGCCGTACAGCTCCGGGATGGCGTAACCCACCGTGTCGGGGATGTTGATCGTGGTCGCGCCTTCGTTGATCACGGCCTCGCAGACGCGGGCCAGAAACTCCAGGTCGGAGCGATAACCGTCTTCGGCCGAGAACTCGACATCGGAGGTGAGGTTGCGCGCAAAACGCACCGACTGCTTGGCCTGCTCCAGCACCTGCTCGGGCGACATGCGCAGCTTCATCTCCATGTGCAACTGGCTGGTGGCAATGAAGGTGTGGATGCGCGAGGAGTTGGCCCCCTTGAGGGCCTCGGCGGCGCGGCTGATGTCGCGGTCGTTGGCACGGGCCAGCGAACACACCGTGACGTCCTTGATGACATCGGCAATGGCCTTGATGGCTTCGAAGTCACCATTGGAGGCGGCCGCAAAGCCCGCCTCCATCACGTCGACCTTCATGCGCTCAAGCTGGCGAGCAATGCGCAGCTTTTCTTCGCGGGTCATCGAGGCGCCTGGCGATTGTTCGCCGTCGCGCAAGGTGGTGTCGAAAATGATGAGCTTGTCGGTCATGGTTTCTCTCCGGTGGCAAAAAGGTGTTTGTGATGCCCGCCTGCACTGGGGTGTCGGAGGTCAGGTGAGAAACACCTTCGCCAAACAAAACGGCCCGCAAGAAGCGCTTGGCGGGCCGTGATGACGAGGGTCTGGGGGTACAGGTGTACAGACGACAGCGATCAACGCGCCCGAGGCACTCCTAGGGGTAGTCGCTTGATGAAGATTGCCGAAGTCATGGTTTGAAATATAGCACGCGAGTTTTCAGCCCAGGGTGGTCAAAAGCCCTGAAAAAACCAATCAGCGGTGTAGTCCTTCTTCATCGGGCTCGTCGGTCGAGGTGGAAATCACGCTCACCGGGCGTCCCTTGATCTTTTTCCAGACAAACACGCCATACCCCGAAAAACCGTAGACCACGAAGATGCCGAACAGCACGATGGGCGGGTGGATGGTGATCACGGCAAAGGACAAGGCAATGGCCACGATGACGATGAAGGGCACCGTGCGGCGGAAATTGACGTCCTTGAAGCTGTAGAACGGCACGTTGGTGACCATGGTCAGGCCCGCGTACAGCGTCAGCGCAAAGCAGAACCAGGGCATCCAGGACAGCAGGCGCCCCTCAGGGCCCCAGTCGGTCATGACCCAGATCAGGCCCACCACCAGCGCTGCGGCAGCCGGGCTGGGCAGGCCCTGAAAGAAGCGCTTGTCGACCACGCCGATGTTGGTGTTGAAGCGGGCCAGGCGCAAGGCGGCGCCCGAGCAATAGACAAAGGCGGCAATCCAGCCCAGCTTGCCCATGCCCTTGAGGGCCCACTCGTACATGATCAGCGCAGGCGCGGCGCCAAAGGACACCATGTCCGACAGGCTGTCCATCTGCTCGCCAAAGGCGCTCTGGGTGTTGGTCATGCGGGCCACGCGACCGTCCAGCGAATCCAGCACCATGGCGCAGAAGATGCCGATGGCGGCCTGCTCGAACTTGCCGTTCATGGCCATCACGATCGCGTAGAAGCCACCGAACAGGGCCGCCAGCGTGAACAGGTTGGGCAGGATGTAGATGCCCTTGCGACGCAGACGCGGCATCTCTTCTGCGTCGTCCATGTCGTTGGCTGCAGGGGCGGTGGGCTTGGGGCTGTGGGGCGTGTTCATGCCAGGGTCGTTTCGTCCGCAGTGAACGGGCGCCAGTCAAGTGGAGGCTGAGGATACCTCATGCCGGGGTGGACTTGACGTGGAGCACCCGCTGGGCGAAGGGGATGTCCACCCCTTCGCGGTTGAGGGTATCCAGGATGGCCAGGTTGACGGCAGAGCGGACATTGAGCAGCCCGTTCTCCGGGTCCAGCACCCAGAAGGAGACCGTCAGCTCCAGGCCATCGGCCGCAAAATTGCTCAGGAGCACCGAGGGTGGCATGCTCTGATCCACGCGAGACAAGGCTGACACCGCGTCCTTGAGCATGGGCATCACCCGACCCAGATCGGTGCCATAGGCGACCTGCACCACCGTGGTCACCAGCAGGCGGTTGTCGGCCAATGAGGCGTTTTCCACGCGTTGGGTGATCAGCATTTCATTGGGAACAATGGCCTCGCGTCCGTTGGCCGCCTTGAGCACCGTGTAGCGGGTGTTGATGTCCGTGATGCGACCTTCGAAGTTGTCGACCTTGACCAGGTCCCCGATGCGCAGGCTGCGCTCGGCCAGGATGACAAAGCCGCTGACGTAGTTGGCCGCCAGTTTTTGCAGGCCAAAGCCCAGGCCCACACCAATGGCGCCCCCCAGGACCGACAGGGCCGTGAGGTCCACGCCGGCGGTGGACAGGGCCAGCATCAGGCCCAGCACCAGCAGCGCGCTGCGCATGACATTGGCCGCAATCTTGCGGGTCGAGAGGTTGTCGGTGGCGCCGCGCAGCAACCTCGCTTCGATGGCCGACGAAACGGACAAAGCCAGGATCAGCACCAGGACCGAGGAGAGCGCGCCTTCGATCAGGTCGCGCAGGCTGACCGAGGTGGCACCGATCTTGAGGGTGATGCCCTCCAGCTCTTCCATCACGAGGGGCAGGATGCCGGTGACCCACAGGATCGTGCCGATCCAGGCCAGCCAGGACACGGTGCGCTCGACGGCCACCACGGCGGTCGATGTCGGGAAAAACACCCGCAGCACCTTGACCGTCAGCCGGATCACGGCCAGAGAAACCAGGATGGGGATGACCAGTTTGAACAGCGTGACCGGCATCCACTCCAGGATCACCCGGCGCGCGATCAGGGCCAGGACCAGGGCCAGCACGGGAAACAACACCCCGTCGACCACGTGGTGGCCGAACCAGATGGAGCGCGGATGGGACTGCTGCCCCCGCCACAGGCGCACCAGCAGCCAGGCCAGGGCCAGACAGCCCATGAAGGCCAGCAGCTCCACCAGGGCCGCAGGCTGAAGCAACTGGTGCCAAAGGCGGGCCAGTTCGTCAGGCGTCAGGGGATGGGCCGCGCGGGCGGAGGACGCGGCCATCGAGGCCGCGGAAGTCGCAAAAGTCTCCATGCGCGGATTGTCGCTCAGGCTTCGCCGCTCAAGGCCCTGAGGTGTGCCGCGACCGATCGGGACAGGGATGACAGGTCGTACCCGCCCTCCAGGCAGGACACGATGCGGCCCTTGGACCAGCGACGCGCCACGCCCATGACCTGTTCGGTGATCCAGGCATAGTCGGCCTCGACCAGGTTCAGCCCACCCATCTCGTCCTCGCGGTGACCGTCAAAGCCTGCGGAGATGAAGATCATCTCGGGCTTGAAGTCATCCAGCGCCGGGATCCAGCGGTGGGTGACCAGTTCGCGCACGTCCTTCCCATCGGAGCGGGCGCGCAAGGGCGCGTTGACCATGTTGTGCCCCAAGGGGTGGGCACCGGTGTGGGGATAGAAGGGGTGCTGGAACAGGCCCACCATCAGCACCCGGTCATCGTCGACCAGGATGTCTTCGGTGCCGTTGCCATGGTGAACGTCAAAATCGACCACGGCCACTCGGGACAGGCCGCGGTCGTCCAGCGCATGCCGGGCCGCCACGGCCACGTTGTTGAAGAAGCAAAAGCCCATGGTTTCGTGCCGGGTTGCATGGTGGCCCGGTGGCCGGACGGCGCAGAAGGCATTGTCCAGGCGCCCGTCAATCACCGCGTCGGTGGCGGCGATGGCGCC
Organism: Aquabacterium sp.; assembly: GCA_035438885.1. Classification (GTDB taxonomy): domain Bacteria; phylum Pseudomonadota; class Gammaproteobacteria; order Burkholderiales; family Burkholderiaceae_C; genus Aquabacterium. Next base: position 13,625 of record DAORJC010000023.1, read on the forward strand.
CCCGGCGGCACGCAAGGCCGCCTCGCGGGTGCCGGGCATGGCCACCGTGTCAGGGTCCAGGTGGCGCTGCGAGCCGTTGTCATGGATGCGCTGCAAGGTGTCCAGGGTGCCGATCACGTAGTTGTGATCGTGGGCGTGACCCAGTTGCTCCAGCGTGGCCACCGGACAATCCGACGGGATCAGGATGGCGTCAAGCCCCTGAGCGCGAAGGTGGTCATCAATGGCGGTGAGGCGCTGCGGGCACTCGGGGTGTCCGGGGCCCATGTCGTGCAGACGACAGGCCGGATGTGTGAAATAGCCGGTGGCCATGGCTTGTCTCCGTGCCACTTGAAGTGGCGATTTCAGGTAAGGTGGCGCGCATGATGCGACACCCGTCACCCGTCTCCACCGCCTCCGACACCATCCGCCACGACAGTGCCCGATTGCGGCAACTTGTGGATCAGGTTAGCACGATCGTGATCGGCAAACATGAGCAGATCGAGCTCAGCGTCATCTGCCTGCTGGCCGATGGACATTTGTTGATCGAGGACATCCCCGGTGTGGGCAAAACCACACTGGCGCAGGCCCTGGCCCGCTCCCTGGGGCTGAGTTTTTCGAGGGTGCAGTTCACGGCCGACCTGCTGCCGTCCGATTTGCTGGGGGTGAGCGTGTTCGAGCGCGCCACCGAAGGCTTCGTGTTCCATCCCGGCCCCGTGTTTGCACAGGTTCTGCTGGCCGACGAGATCAACCGGGCGGGCCCGCGCACCCAGAGCGCCTTGCTGGAAGCCATGGAAGAGCGCCAGGTGTCGGTCGACGGACAGACCCGCGCCCTGCCCTCACCCTTCTTTGTGATTGCCACCCAGAACCCGACCGAGCAGTTGGGCACCCACCCGCTGCCGGAGTCTCAACTGGACCGGTTTGCGCTGAGGGTCTCGCTGGGTTATCCGGATCCTCAGGCGGAACGGGCCTTGCTGATGGGCGCAGACAAGCGGTCTCAATTGGCGGGTTTGCCGTCCGTGATGGCCGTGGGCGAATGGCAGGCCAACCAGGCCGCCGTCGACCAGGTCCATGTCAGCCCGGCCCTGCTGGACTACCTGCAGGCCTTGCTGGCCGCCTCGCGTCAACCCCGCTGGTTTGCCCAGGGCCTGAGCCCTCGGGCCGGTTTGTCCTTGCTCCGCCTGGCGCGCGCACGCGCCCTGCTGCATGGCAGGGGCCATGTCTCGCCCGAGGATCTGCAGGCCCTGTGGGTGGCGGCCGTGGCGCACCGAGTCGTGGTCGGTGGCACCGCCACCAGCGCCCAGACTCAGGCGCAAGCGTTGCTCGACGCTGTGGGCGTTCCCTGAGCGTTGACGGCGGACCATGTCCTTCCTTGCTCGCCGCTGGCAGGCTTTCATCGAGGCACGATCGCCCCGGCGTGATGTGCTGGTCCTGACCCAGCGCAACCTCTACATCGTGCCCAGCAAGGGGGGCTGGGGGTATGCCGTGGTGGTCCTGGTGCTGTTGTTGGCGGCCATCAACGAGCAGCTCAACCTGGGCTATGCCCTGGCTTTTTTGCTGGGGGGCGTTGGACTGTCGGGCATGTCCCGCAGCCACGGCAACCTGCGGGGGCTGCGCCTGAGTCTGGGGCCGTTGGGTGGTGTGCATGCGGGCCAGACCTTGAGCATCCCGGTGCTGCTGGATGCGACCACACATCCGCATGGCTGCTGGGGCGTGATGATCGACGCGCCCGGGCAGCCGCCCACCCTGACCGAAGTGGCGGCCGGCCACCAGCAGACCGTCCACGTGCAACTGGAGGGTGCGGCCAGAGGCTGGCTCGTCCTGCCGCGCTTGCAGGTGCTGAGCCGCTACCCGCTGGGGCTGTTCTCGGTGTGGGGGTACTGGCGGCCGGCGCAGCCCCTGTTGATCTGGCCCGCGCTGGAAGCCCAGCCGCCGCCCCTGCCAACGGTCGGTGGTGGCGACGAGGCCACCGGGGTCAGCCAGCCCTTGAGCAGCGGGCAGGATGAGCAACTGCGGGAGTGGCGGCAGGGTGACAGCCTGCGCCAGGTGGCCTGGAAAAAATCGGCCACCCGCCTGGTCAGCGGCCTGAGCCCCGTCAGCCGCGACGGGACCGAGCGGGTTCGCCATGATCGTTGGCTGACCTGGGACGACACGATCGGCCTCCACCCCGAGGCCAGGCTGAGCCGCCTGGCGGCATGGCTGGTCCTGGCCGAACAGGACGCCCAACAGGACGCGGGCCCCTATGGCTTGAAAATGCCGGGGCAGACGGTGCCTTGCAGCCTGGGCCCCGCACACCTCAAGGCCTGCCTGGACCTGCTGGGAGGTTGGGGCCAGACGCCTCCTGAGCCTGCCACACGGGGGCTCCAGCCATGATCACGGCCCGCACGGTACAGGACTGGAGTGCGCGCCTGACCCGCGAAGCCCGAGACACGCTGTGGTTGCTGGGCATGCTGACCCTGGTGCTGCTGCCCCACACGAGCCGACTGCCCTGGTGGTGCAGCCTGACCGCGGCCTTGAGCCTGGGCTGGCGTGCATGGCTGGCGGTGCGGGACGCGCCCCTGCCCTCGCGGTGGGTGCTGATCCTCCTGGCCATGGCCAGCCTGGTCATGACCTGGCTGAGCCACAAGACCCTGTTCGGCCGCGAGGCCGGCATCACCCTGGTCGTGATCCTGACCACACTCAAGTGCCTGGAGCTGCGCGCCCGACGAGACAGCCTGGTGTGCCTGTACCTGGGATTTTTCCTGATCCTGACGCAGTTTTTCTACAGCCAGGGCATGGGCACGGCACTGCTCATGCTGGTGGCCGTGTGGGGCTTGCTGCTCAGCCTCATCCTGGGACAACGCCCACAGGGACGCCCCCCTTTGCGTGACGTGGGCAAGGAGGCGGCCCGGGCCATGGTGTACGGCCTGCCGCTCATGGTGATCCTGTTCGTGCTGTTTCCGCGCATCGGCCCCCTGTGGTCCCTGCCCCGCGATGCCGTGGCGCGCACCGGCCTGTCCAACGAACTCACCCTGGGACAGGTGGCCGAACTGGCTCAGGACGGCGGTATCGCACTGCGCGTGCGCTTTCTGGGCCAGGCGCCGGCCACGTCTGCCTTGTACTTTCGGGGCCCCACCCTGGATCGCTTTGATGGCCGGCAATGGCGCCCCGCCCCGCCCCTGCTGGAGGTCTCGCCGACCTACACATTGATAGGGGCACCCGTGCGCTACCAGATCACGATCGAGCCTCAATCCCTGAATGTCCTGCCCATGCTGGATGGCACGGGGCAGGTGCAGGCGGTGGCCGGCCAGCCGCTGCCCAGGCTGCAGCGCCACGGAGCCCAGTGGTATGCGGGCAATGTCAGCAAGCGACGCCTGCAACTGGAAGGGCTGATGTGGCCCCGGGCCTTCGAGGGCCCGACCGAAGAGACCCTCTGGTTGCGCAACTGGGTGGCGTTGCCCCCCGGCTTCAACCCACGCACCCTGGCCTGGGCCGCCCAACTGCGGCAACGCCCCGACCTGGCGACGGCCGATGCGGCCCAACTGGCCCAAGCCGTGCTGGCGCACATCCGACGCGGCCAGTTTCGCTACACCCTGAGCCCCGGCCTGCCGGACAACCCCGAGGAGCGTCACCTGATCGACGACTTCTGGCTGGATCGACAGGCCGGCTATTGCGAGCACTTTGCCAGCGCCTTTGTCGTGATCATGCGGGCGATGGACGTGCCAGCGCGGGTGGTCACGGGCTACCAGGGCGCCGAGCTGAACCCGGTGGACGATCAGTACATCGTGCGCAACAGCAATGCGCACGCCTGGACAGAAATCTGGCAGGCGGGCAAGGGCTGGGTCCGCGTGGACCCCACCGCGGCCGTGGCGCCCGAGCGGATCGAGCGCAACCCTGACCGGCCGCCGCTGGCGGGGCTACCGGGTGCCTTGGGCACGCTGGACTCCAGCACGCTGCGGCGCCTGCGCGCCACCTGGGAGGCCGTGGACCACCGCTGGAACGTCTGGGTGCTCCAGTACTCTCAAGGCCAGCAGATGAACCTGATGCGAAAGCTGGGCTGGCCCTCGCCGAACTGGGCCGACCTGGGCCAACTGCTGGCGGTGTGCCTGGGGGTGCTGGCGCTGGTTTCACCAGTGTGGCTGGGCCTGCGCCGATGGTGGCGCCCCGGCCAACCTTGGCACCAGATCCAGCAACGGGTGCACCAGGCGCTGATCGACATGGGCCTGCCCGCACCGAAGGGGCCGTCGCCCGCCGCAGCGTCCACTTGGGCTCGGTCAATCCAGAGCGCCCCGGCAGACTCGCCAGGCGACAGCAAGAGGCAGGCCCTGCTGCGGCTGTTGCGCCAACTGGACCAACTGCAATATGGGCCGCCATCAGAACTGGCGGACAGCCCACGCTTCCAGCGTGATCAGGTGCGTCAGGGCCGGGAAATCGCCCGGCAACTGGAATCCCTGTGCAAAGCCCATCGAGCCGCCACCCCACAAAGCTGATGCACACTCACACGATGGATTCAAAGCGCCCCCTGAAATCGTCGAGGCCTGCAAGCTCTGCCTGTGCCCCGCACGTCCAACTTCGCCGCGATCGGCGTCTGAGCCGCCTGACGAGTGCACTCGCACTGGCCTGTCTGAGCGCCTGCAGCACGGTCGAGCCACCCGCCGCGGATGAGCCGGTGGTCAGTGCACCCGTGGCAGTCGCCCCGGCCAGCACCCCGATGGCGGCCCTTCCTGGCACCGGTCTGCCACCATTGATGCCCACCCCCTTGCCCCTGCCGACCGCACCCGGCCCTGGCAGCCTGGCCATGCATCCCCAACTGCCTGCACTGGCGGATCAATTGGCCAACCAGTTCCAACTGGACAAGGCCTGGGTGACCTCGGTGATCGCCCAGGGTCAGAGCAGCGAGCAGGTGGCGCGGCTGATCATGCCCGCCAGCAACCCGGGCGCCAAAAACTGGGCGGCCTACCGCGCCCGCTTCATCGAGCCGATCCGGATCAAGGCTGGCGTGCAGTTCTGGCGCACCAACGAAGCCCACCTCAAACGAGCCGAGTCCGTCTACGGGGTGCCCGCCGACATCATTGCCGGCATCATTGGCGTGGAGACCTTGTACGGTCGCTACACCGGGCAGTTCCGCGTGCTGGACGCCTTGGGCACCCTCAGTCTGGACTTTCCGAAGGGGCGCAGTGATCGCAGCGCGTTCTTCCAGAGCGAGCTCGGTCAGTTCCTGAGGCTGTGCGCGGAGCAGAACACCGACCCGCTGTCGGTGCTGGGCTCCTTTGCCGGGGCCATGGGTCTGCCGCAATTCATGCCCTCCTCCATCCGGCGCTACGCGGTGGATTTTGACGGCGATGGCCGCATCGACCTGCGCAACAGCGAGGCCGATGCCATTGGCAGCGTGGCCCATTACCTGGCGCAAAGTGGCTGGCGGCCCGGCGTGCCCACACATTACACGGTGACACCCCCCAGCGATGAGGCCGCTCGGCAGAAACTGCTGGCACCCGACATCCTGCCCACGTTCAGCGTGCAGGACCTGCAAAGCCAAGGCGCCATCCTGGATGAGGCCGGCCAACGGCACACGGCAGGCCCACTGGCCCTGGTGCTGCTCTACAACGCCACGGCCGAGCCGACGTACGTGCTGGGCACAGCCAATTTTTACGCCATCACGCGGTACAACCAGTCGAGCTACTACGCACTGGCCGTCATCGAACTGGGCCGCGCGCTGACCGAAGCGCTCAAAGCCCCTCAAAAGCCGAGCGACTCCGCCTTTTATTGAATAAGAATAATTCCTATTCTGATAGGATGGCGCATCATCGATACAGGAGTGCGAGATGCGCTGGTCTCTTCAAGGTTCCCTCAATGCTTTGAATGTGGGGCTGCTGGCTTCGGTCTGCAGCGCCCTGCTCTGCGGCACGGTGCAAGCGCAGGACAAGGTCCTGAACCTGTACTCGGCCCGCCACTACCAGACCGATCAGGCGCTGTACGACAAGTTCACCCGCACCACCGGCATCCAGATCAATCGCGTGGATGCCGACGACGCCGGTTTGCTGGCGCGCCTCAAAAGCGAAGGCAGCGCCAGCCCGGCCGATGTGATCCTGCTGGTGGATGCAGCACGTCTGTGGCGCGCCGACGTGGACGGCCTGTTCCAACCGGTCAAGTCTGCCGTGCTGGAGCAACGCATCCCCAAGCACCTGCGTGACAAGGACGATGGCAAGGGCTCGCAATGGTTCGGTTTTTCCACCCGCGCCCGTGTGATCGTCTACAACAAGGCCAGCGTGCGAAAGGAAGATGCCGCCACCTACGAGCTGCTGGCCGCCCCCCGCAACAAGGGCAAGGTCTGCACCCGCTCCGGATCGCACCCCTACAACCTGTCCTTGTTTGGCGCACTGATGGAGCACATGGGCCCGGTCGCCACGGAAGCCTGGCTCAAAGGCGTGGTGGGCAACATGGCACGCGACCCCAAGGGCGGCGACACCGACCAGATCAAGGCCGTGGCCAGTGGCGAGTGCGGCCTTGCATTGAGCAACACTTATTACGTGGCACGCATGATGCGATCCAACAAACCTGAAGACCGTGCCGTGGTCGAACGGGTCGGTGTGGTGTTTCCCAATCAGGCCACCTGGGGTACTCACGTCAATATCGCAGGTGGTGCCGTGGCTCGACATGCCCCCAACCGTGAGGCGGCCGTCAAATTCCTGGAGTACCTGGCAGGAGACGAGGCACAGGCGTACTTTGCCAATGGCAACAACGAATACGCTGCCGTCGGTGGCTTGAAACTCAATAACCCGGCGCTGGATGCCATGGGCAGTTTCAAGAGCGAACTGATCCCCCTGTCGGTGGTAGGGGCCAATACCGGAAAAGTGCAACAAATGCTCGATCGGGTCGGCTTCAAGTGAGTTTCAGGGTGGAGTCGTTCAATAACAATAATTGCGTGCTCAATTCCAATGGGTATAGAATCCCGCCATTGACACATGCGTGCCCGTGTTTTATCCATCAGGATCCGGTCGCCATTATCTGCAACGGCAACACCCTGCCACACATTGAGGATCACACATGACCACTTACCAAGATCTGCTGGCCCAAAAGACAGCCCTGGAAAAACAAGCTGCCGAACTGGAAAAGGCACTGGCTGAAGCCCGCCGCCACGAGCGCGCTGGCGTGATCTCGCAGATCAAGACCCTGATGTCCGAGCACGGCCTGACCGTCGCTGACCTGGGTGGCAAGGCTGGCAAGGCCCCCTCGGCCAGCGCTGGCCGCAAAGTGGCCCCCAAGTACAAGAACAAGGCCACCGGCGAGACCTGGACCGGCCGTGGCCTGCAACCCAAGTGGGTTCAAGCCGCTGTGGCATCGGGCAAGAAACTCGAAGACTTCGCCATCTGAGTTTCACCCTTGATGGGGCGCCGCGCCCCTCAAGAAAAAGCCGCAGGCCAACCCTGCGGCTTTTTCATGGGCACTTCACGTGCCCCCAACGGCCCCAAAATCAGGGCGCCTTGAAATCACCCGCCACCCCCAGCAGCAACTGCTCGGGCTTGAGATACCGCTTGAGCGCCTGATTGACCTCCGCCAGCGTGAGTGACTGCAGTTGCGCATCCACGCGGGCAGAATCTGCAAAGGTTCGATTCAGGTACAGGTTGCTGACCCAGCCCGCCGCCACGCGCCCATCCTGCGCCCGCGAGAGTTGCCGGAAGTTCAACAGGCCTTTTCGGCCGGCATCCAATTCCGCCTGCGTGAAGCCCTCATTCAAAGCACGTGCCAGTTCTTCCTTGAATGCCTTCTCGACCTTGTCTCGGTTTTGTGGCGCAAAGATGGCCTGTGCCATCCAGGTTGAATGAACATCCACCGGATTCCATTGAACGGTGCTGTACACGCTGTACGACAGGCCCTCTTTTTCCCGGATTCGATTCCACAGGCGGGAATCTCCGCCTGAACCGAGCAAATGATTGGCCAGCATGAATGCTGCGTAATCGGGGTGACGGTCATTGAGCGGCAACGCCAGCATGGCCGACATGACGGCGTTCTGTTTGTCCGGTGTCACCAGAACCAGTCGAGCGGGCGATGTGGGCACCAGTGGATCGTCCACCCTCTGGTAGGCCGCTGGGCTGTGCCAGCCCGCCAGCGCCTCGCTCAAGGCCCGCTTGACCTGAGCCGCATCAAAGTCCCCCACGGCAGAAAACTCGGCATGAGAGGCACCCAGAAACTTCTGATGGAAATCCTTGAGCTGTGCGACCGTGACCGCACGCCAATCCTGCTCGACCTCGTCAAAGGTTCGGGCGTGGCGCACATCGCCACGCGGATAGGGGTTGCCGTGTCGCGCCATGGCATCGCCCAGCACCGCATCAGGCTCCTTGCGCTGCTCCTCCAGGCTGGACAGCGCCTGGCGCCGGATTTCTTCCAGCACATCAGGTGGCAAACTGGGCTGACGCAGGATCTGACCCAGCAGCATCAGCACCTCGGGCAATTGGTCCCGGCGTGACTCGATGCCCACCTGCAACTGCCCGGCCCCGGCTGCGATCGACAGGTCGGACTGCAAGGCATCAAGCCGGTCCTGGATCTGCTGGCGGGTCATGCCCGCCGCCCCCTTGTCCAGCAGGGCGCCCAGCGCCGATGGCACCTCGCCCCAGCCCTTGAGGGACTGGGCATCGCCAAAGCGCAGGCTCAAGGTGGCCTTGACGGCCTGCCCGCGGGTGGCCTTGGGCAACAGGGCCAGCTTGACACCAGGCTCGATCACGGAGCGCTGGGTCCGTGCATCGATGTTGGCCGGGCTGGCCACAAAGGATTCGATCTCGGCGGCTGCGGCCTCGCCCTTGAAGCCCTTGAGCGCCTGGGCCACGTCCACACGCGCCGGCATGGGCGCACGCTGCGGTGCGGCCGTGGGCACGTACTGCCCCAAGGTGCGGTTGGAGGACACCAGCACCTGCTGCGCCACGCGCTGCACATCGGCCACGCTCAAGGCCTTGACCCGATCACGGGTCAGGAAGAACAGGCGCCAGTCGCCCTGGGCCACGGCCTCTGACAAGGCCACGCCCACGTGTTGCGGATCGGCAAAGCCCTGGTCCCAGCCCTTGAGCCACTTGGCCTTGGCACGGGCCAGTTCAGCCTCGGTGATGGGCTCTCGCGCGATGGACTCGGTCACGGCCACCAGGGCCTGCGCGGCCTTGTCCGGGTCCTGGCTGGCGCCCAGTTGCGCGCCCAGCATCAGAAAGCCCGGATCGGCCAGCCCCTCGGAGAAGCTGAAGACGGCCGCGGCCAGTTGCTTCTCGGTCAAGGCCTTGTGCAAGCGGCCCGACGGGGTGTCGGCCAGGATCAGGCCCAGCATCTCGACCGCCGCATAGTCGGCATGGGCGCCGGGCATGACGTGGTAGCCCGCGTACAGCAGGGGCACACCCCCCACCCGACGCAAGGTCACGGTGCGCTCGCCATCCTGCACCGGGTCCAGCGTGTACTGCGGCACCGGAGGGGCACCAGGGCGCTTGATCGGCCCGAAGTACTGCTTCGCCCAGGCCAGCACCTGCGGCGCATTGAACTTGCCAGAGACGATCAAGGTGGCGTTGTCTGGCCGGTAGTGCTGCTGGTAAAAGGCCTTGAGGCGGGCAATGTCGACACCCTCCACATCGGTGCGGGCGCCAATGGTGGTCTTGCCGTAGTTGTGCCACTGGTACATGGTGGCCAGGGTCTTTTCCAGCAGGATGCGGCCGGGCTCGTTCTCGCCCATCTCCATCTCGTTGCGCACCACCGTCATCTCGGTGTCCAGGTCCTTGCGGGCAATGAAGCTGTTGACCATGGCATCGGCCTGCCACTGCAGGTACCAGCGCAGGTTGTCCTCGTTGGCGGCAAAGCTGGCGAAGTAGTTGGTGCGGTCGTACCAGGTCGAGCCATTGGCTCGCAAACCCCGCTGGTTGAAATCGGCCCAGACATTGGGGTGGCGCGGCGTGCCCTTGAACAGCAAATGCTCCAGCAAGTGGGCCATGCCGGTCTCGCCATAATTTTCATGGCGCGAGCCCACCCGGTAGGTCACGTTGACGGTGGTGGTCGGCTTGGAGTCGTCGGGGATCAACAGGATCTGAAGCCCATTGGCCAGGCGATATTCGGTGATGCCCTCCACGGAGGAGACGGCTGTCAGCGCAGCGGCCTGGGCCGGCGCCGTCGCAGCCACCGCGCGGGGCGATGCCGCGATGGCCGACGGGCTGGACCACAAGGTCAGGCACAAGGCCAGGCAGGCCGCCTGCAGGCACGTGCGAGCAGACGGGAGAGTCAGGTGCTTGGGTTCAGGCATGGAAGACCAGGTCGTGGGAATGATGTTCAGTGTAGGGTGGCTGCACAATGGTTCCCGAGCCACGACGTCGCGCTTTGTGTCGCGTCATGGATCGAGACGGCATCACGTGTTACAACGTTCCATGACCTGTTTCGATGACTTGAGCCCATGAGTACTTCTCCCTCGATTTGGCGCGCCAGGGGTGCCCAGGTGGCACTGTCGCTGGCCGTGGTGGCCACCGTGGGTGGCGTGATCGCCTGGAACCGGCTCAAGCCTCAGGGCCTGCCTGAAGGCATCGCCAGCGGCAACGGCCGGCTCGAAGCCACCGACATCGACATCGCGACTCGCTCAGGGGGGCGCGTCAAGGAAGTGTTGGTGCAGGAAGGCGCCTGGGTGCAGGCCGGTCAGGTCGTGGCCACCATGGACACCGAATCGCTGCAGGCCGATGTGGCCCGTGCGCAAGCCCAGGTCACACAGGCCCGCCATGCCAGCCAGACGGCCGCTGCCGTGCTCAAACAGCGGGAGCAGTCGGTCCTGACTGCGCAGTCCCAGGTCTCTCAGCGCCTGGCTGAACAAGCCTTCACGGCCAAGGAAGCCCAGCGCACGCGTGAACTGGTGGGCAAGGGCTTCCTGGCGCCCCAGAAGCTGGACCAGGTTCAGGTTCAGACCCAGAGTGCCAAGGCGGCGCTGGAGGCGGCCCAATCACAGGTGGCCGAGGCCCGTGCGTCGGTCATTGCGGCCCAGGCCCAGGTGGTCGAAGCACAGTCGGCCATCGAGACCGCCCTGGCCGTCCAGGCCCGCATCCAGACCGACCTGAACGATGCCCAGCTCAAGGCGCCCCGCCCAGGCCGCGTGCAACTGCTGTCGGCCCGCGCCGGTGAGGTGCTGAGCCCCGGCGGGCGGGTGATGTCCCTGATCGACCTGAGTGATGTCAGCATGAGCTTTTTCCTGCCCGAAATCGCCGCGGGCCGACTGGCCATTGGCAGCGAAGCTCGCCTGGTCCTGGATGCCGCGCCTCACTACGTCATCCCCGCCAAGGTGACGTTTGTGGCCAGCAATGCGCAGTTCACCCCCAAGACGGTCGAGACCCAGTCCGAGCGCCAGAAAATGGTCTTCAAGGTCAAGGCGCAGATCGATGCCGACTTGCTCAAACGGTATCAGTCTCAGGTCAAGACCGGCATGCCCGGCATGGCCTATGTACGCGTGGATGCCCAGCAAGCCTGGCCTGAGAAGCTGACCATCGCCCTGCCCGTTGAACCGGCGGCCTCTGCCGCCCCATGACCCCACCGTGATCGCTTCGCTGCCCCCCCCACGAGCCGGCACCGGTGGTCCGGATCACCGGACTGACGCACCGCTACAAGGCCGTCACGGCACTGCAGCCGCTGGACCTCACCATCCCCGCCGGTCGTGCCGTTGCCTTGATCGGCCCTGATGGGGTGGGCAAGTCCACCCTGCTGGCCCTGATCGCGGGCTCCAGAAAAATCCAGCAAGGTCAGGTCGAGGTCATGGGCGGCGACATGCGTCAAGCGTCCGACCGCCGGGTGCGTTGCCCCCGCATTGCCTACATGCCTCAGGGCCTTGGCAAGAACCTCTACGCCACCTTGTCGGTGTGGGACAACGTCGATTTTTTTGCCCGGCTGTTCGATCAGGATGCCAGCGAGCGGCACGCCCGCATTCAGTCCCTGCTGGAGAGCACCGGTCTGGCACCATTCGCGCAACGACCGGCCGGCAAGCTCTCTGGCGGCATGAAGCAGAAGCTGGGGCTGTGCTGCGCCCTGATCCATGACCCCGACCTGCTGATCCTGGACGAGCCCACCACCGGGGTGGACCCCCTGTCGCGGCGCCAGTTCTGGGAGCTGATCGAGCGCATCCGCCAAAGGCGCCCGGGCATGAGCCTGATCGTGGCCACGGCCTACATGGAAGAGGCGGAGCGTTTTGAACACCTGATCGCCATGGACGCCGGACGCATCCTGGCCAGTGGCAGTGCGGCTCAGTTGCGACAGCAAACCGGTTGCGACACGCTGGAAGCGGCCTTCATCGCCCTGCTGCCCCAGGCCAGACGCGACGGGCACCAGACCCCGACGCTGCCACCGCTGGTCACGCACGAGGACGACATCGCCATCGAAGCTCGGGAGCTGACCTGCCGGTTCGGCGACTTCACGGCCGTGGATCGGGTGAGCTTTCGCATCCGCCGGGGCGAGATCTTCGGGTTTCTGGGCTCCAACGGTTGCGGCAAGACCACCACCATGAAGATGCTGACCGGGTTGCTGCCCGCCACCGAGGGACAGGCCACGCTGTTTGGCCGCCCCGTCGATGCGCGTGACCTGGCGGTCCGTCAGCGGGTGGGCTACATGTCGCAAGGCTTCTCGCTTTACAGCGAACTGACGGTGCGCCAGAACCTGGACCTGCATGCCCGGCTGTTTCATGTGGCGGCCGACACCATCGAGTCACGGATCCAGGATCTGCTGACTCAGTTCGAGTTGACGCTGGTGGCCGATGACCGCCCCGACCAGCTCCCCCTGGGCCTGAGACAGCGACTGTCGCTGGCGGTGGCGGTGGTGCACCGGCCTGAACTTCTGATCCTGGACGAACCCACGTCAGGCGTCGACCCAATTGCGCGCGATCAGTTCTGGGCCCTGATGATCCGACTGTCCCGCCAGGACGGCGTGACCTTGTTCATCTCCACCCACTTCATGAACGAGGCGCAACGGTGCGACCGCATCTCGCTCATGCATGCCGGCCGGGTGCTGGCCAGCGACACGCCCGCGGCCCTGGTCGCTCAGGGCGGGCATGCCACGCTGGAAGACGCCTTCATTGCGCACCTGCAGGCAGTGCACTCTCGGCA
>DAORJC010000024.1:0-25691 GCA_035438885.1 Aquabacterium sp.
CCCGCCAGGACCGCGCCGTGGTCGATGCGCGCTACCTGCCCGTGGCACTGCGCACCGCCGATCAGATCGAGGCCGCCCTCCAGGATGGCCGCATGCAGGCGCCGTTGCTGCCCAGCATCCAGCTCAGTGACCGCAAAGCCTACGTTCAGTTCTCGGCCCTGACACCCAAAAATCCTGCCCAGACCTGGCCTGCGGTCATGGTCCGCTGTGCCTGGCCTGGTGGCTTTCGGCTTCTCCGGCTGGAGGAGGAAGACGACACGAACCTCAAGCAGGCGTGCAATGCGGATCCGCAAGGCGGGCTGCGCTTCCAGCGCCAGGCCGACGAGCAGCTCACCTGCCTGAACTGCGGCGATGCGGGCCTGCCCACGCAATGGGTGAGCGAAGATCCCACCAGGGCCACCGGCTGTGACAAGCCTGTGCCCGCCTGGAACGAGCAGGCCGTGCGCCAGGCCTATGCCAAGTGGGTCAAGCTGTGGGCGCGCCAATGGCGCCCCATCCTGAGAGGCGATTCGCTGTCCAACGACGAACGCTTTGACGAACTGGTCGCGCCCAACTCGCGCGCATTCTCCACCCTGGTCCAGTTGCGGAACGACGAGCAAAGCATTGCCCGCAGCCTGGGGCTGAACCTGGCGCAAGCGCCCAAGGCTGCCCTCACCGCGCGCCTCATCGACTGGATGCTCAAGGCGCAGCCGGTACGTTCAGGTGGCCTCTACCCCGAATCGGACACCAGGATGGCAGCGCTGTGCGCCGAGGTCTGGTACCTCCAGTTACCCGGCGTGGAAGCCAGGTTGAAAGGCCCGCATGCGGCCGATGCCCCCTTGCTGGAGCCCTATGCCCTGCCCCTCGCCGGTACGCTGCAACGCGGCACCTATCCCTTCCTCACCTTCACCCACGGCCCCCAAGGCATTCAGTTGGCTGGCCTCTCGCGCGAGATGCTGCAAATGGTCTGGTGGCTTGAAGGAGGTCGCTGAATGAACAAGACATCGCACATGCCCTGGCTACGCGCCCTCTGCGCGGCCGCCACACTGGTCTCGCACACCCTGGCGCCCGCGGCATCCAAGCTGCCCGACTGCACCCTCGACGAGAAAGGCCAATCGGTCTGCTTCCAGCGCTTCTCCGAAGGCCTGGCAGCCGTGCTGGTGCCGGTCGTCGGCCAAAGCGATGGCCGATGGGGCTTCATCGACACACGTGGCCTCATGGTGGTCAAGCCCGGCTACACCCAGGTGCGCCCCTTTGCCAATGGCCTGGCGGCCGCACAACGCCGCTACAAATGGGGTTTCATCGATACCAGTGGCCGCTGGGTGATCGAGCCCCTCTATGACCAGGCCACCAGCTTCGGCGCCGATGGCCATGCGCTGGTCACACGCGCAGACGAACTGCTGCGCATCGATCGCTCGGGCCAGACGCAAGGCATCGTGCCCGCCAGCCAACGCGCCGTGCTGCACGATCCGGTGGACATCGCCGAACAACGCTGGTCGGTCAGCCTGGAGCTATATGGCCAGCTGTGGGATCTGCAACGTGGCCGCGTCATGCCCATCCCCGAAAAGCTGAGCAACGTCTCCACCCCGCAAGACGGCCTGATCGCGGCCGAAATGCGCCTGCCCAGCGGCACCGAATACTGGGGCCTGCTGAACTTGCAAGGTGAATGGGCCATGCACCCGCGCCTGCTGCGCAGCACAGACCGGCCCCTGCATGACCAAGGCCTGGTTGCCCGGCGCGGCCCAAGCGGCTGGCAGTTCGTGAACCTGCAAGGCCAAGCCCAGCATGGCGATATGCTGCATGAGGTCGAGCTGATGCGCCCGGGCTCGTGGGTGGTCTCTCCCGAAGACGGCAAGCTGGAACTCTGGGATGCCCAGGCCCGGCGCGTCATGGCCTTGCCGCCCAACCTGCGCTTCCACGCCCCCACACCGCTGGGTGACAGCGTGGTGATCAAGACGCAAGACGATGTTGCGCTGGTGGCGCCTCAAGGCCGGGCCTGGCACTGGCCGCTCAAGGGCCGCCGCGTTCACACCGCGCAGAACCTGCTGTGGCTGCTGCGCGGTGAGCATGACGACCCCACCTCGCCGTCAGGTACCAACGAGATCATCCGGCCAGACGGCTCGCCCTTCCTGGATGCCGCCACGCGCGCGCAACTCGATGGCTACCTGGTCACCCCCATGAACCCGGACGATGCCCGGTTCAGCGGAGCGGGCAGCCCTATCGCTTTGGCCCTGCTGGAGCCGCTGGACAGCACGCGTTCACCCGCCCTGATCACCCGGGACGGACGCATCGTGAGCCAAGCCGAGTGGTTGCACATCCGCGCCCGCTATGACGACGACGCGCCCTGGGTGGTCCAGACGCGCCAGGGCCTGTTCGGCGCCATCGACGGCCAGGGCCGCTGGCGCATCGCCCCTGTCTGGCAAGGGCTGGACGACTTCAACCACGGGCTGGCCCTGGGCCGCCGTGCCGACGTGGCCGAGGGGCGGCGCCAGGTGCTGCTCAACAGCGACGGGCAGTTGCTGAACACCCCACCTGCCGTATCGCAAGACTGCACCCGCTGGATCGGCGCGGTGCTCGCCTGCGTGGACGACCAAGGCCCGCGGTTGCAGCACTACCTCTGGCACCCTTTGCGCCAGCAGCGCACGGACATCGCCCCGATCAAGCAGTTCACCAAACTGGCGCATGGCCTGTACCGCGTCCAGCAAGGCGAGCTGTGGGGGCTGATGGACAGCCAGGGCGCATGGCGGATTCAGCCGCGCTTCGCCAATGAGCTGGATCTGCGCCTGCTGGACGAGGACGTCGGCCTGGAAACGGTCAGCGACAACGGCGGCCCGATCAGGCAGCGCTGGCGCCTGATCAGCCTGGCAGACGGCCACCCGCTCACCGCGCTGCATCTGCAGGAGCCCGAGGCCATGGGGGTGGGCCGCTACCGCGTCCACACCGAGCACGAAGGCAGCCGCGTGATCAACGCACGCGGTGAAACCGTGCTGCAACAGCCCTGGCCGAGCGGCAGCGCCCAGACGGAGGGCGACTGGGCAAGCGTGCTGATCGATGACATCTGGGGCGTGATGGACCTGCAAGGCCAATGGCATGTGCCTGCCCGCTATCGTCGGCTGAGCGGGCCATTCGGGCCGGACCAATGGCTGTCGGTCGAGACGCGTGCAGGCAAGACCCTGCTCGTCAACGCCGAAGGCCAGGCCATGGCGGGCAACCCCGACGAACTCGAAGCCCAACCCACGCCTTTGCCCTCGCCCACTTCTGCCGAGCCCGCACTCCGGCTCACGCAACGCGGCCGCCAACAAGCCTTTGTCAACGCCCAAGGCCAAGCCGTGATCACCGCACAAGTGCAATGCCAGCAACTCGTCTTGCGCAATGCCCAGGGCCAGCAGACCTGGCCGCCGCAAACCCTTGGCTGCGCCAGCGCCAAACAGAAGGGAAGCCACCCATGACCCGATCCCTGCTCCGAGCCTGCTCAAGCGCCATCGTGGTGGCCTGTGCGCTGTCCGCGCTGATCGCCCCCATGGCGAACGCCCAGACCAGCGATGGGCCGCAGAACGCCGATGCGGCACCCGCCCACACCAGCTACCTCAAACAGGTTGCCGCGCAAGCCGCGCCTGGTGTCAAAACCATGGGCCAGGGCGAGCATGCCTGGCGCTTTGTGGTGCGCCACCCCGAGCGCCCCAATGAGCCGCATCGCCAGGCGGCCTACCAGGTGCGCCTGCCCGATGGACTGAAGACGGCCAACGGCGACACCGCTGTCATGGGCACCACCGATGCCCAGGGGCGCACCGACATCATCCGCGTGCAAGCCAACAGCGACCCCAGCGACTGGATCGTTTTGCCAGCGCTGGGGCAAGGTCCGGCGGGCAGCGTGGTTTTCTACCACGACGCGCGCGGTGGCGGCATACCCGACATGCCCTACCTGCTGGAAGTGGACACCGGGCCCATCTACTGCGGCCTCAGCTTGCCAACGGGCCACTCAGCCTACCTGCAAGTGCCAAAGGGCCACAACCTCCTCCAGCATCAGGTTGGCAGCCTGAGCGAATGCCAGGCGCTCCAGAAGGCGCTCAACCCCATCGTCCAGGCACCCACCACGCAGGCGCGCGTGGCGGGTATCCGGCGCCTGATGGCCAATCCCGCATGGGCAGACCAACAAGAAATGCTGAGCGATAAGCTGCAAGCCATCATCTTGCGGGAAGGCAGCCAGCCCGACATCGAACAGCATGTGCAAACGCATGTGTACAAGGCGTGGGGCATCAGCAAGGCCGAGCAAGCCGAACAGCTCAACAGCATCGCCTACACCCTGCTGACTTTTCAGCCGCCTCGGTTCCTGCCACTGGCCAAACAGTTGATCGACCAATCCGTTGCGCTGAACGCCACGCCCTACAACCTGGACACCCAGGGCTGGGCCCTGCATCAGCTGGGCCGACATGCCGAGGCGCTGGAGATGTACACGCGAGCACTGGCGGCCTTCCACACCTTGTGCGAGGTTGATACGCAGGCGATGTACCTTGAAACCCTGGCTCACCAGGCGGCCACATTGTGGGTTGTTGGTCGCCACGACGAGGCCATTGCGCAATGGGCGTCGATGGCCCGCAGCAACAAGGCTGATGGCATCGATGACAGCTGGGGCCTCTGGCTGGCGGACTGGTCTCAGGCCAAACCCGCCATTCAGGCACGTATCCAGGTGCTCGATGCACAAGGCGCCCCCATCGCCCTCAGTTGCAGCGACCTCCGCGATCAGCAATGAGGCCGACGCCAGACCGGGGCGCCAGACAAAGGCGCCCCGTCAAGGGCAAGCCGCCTCACTGGCATCGCTTTGATTGATGCACGCCAAGGCAGCACAGGCACCCACAGTCCACTCACGGACCTCTCCCTTTAATGATCTGGAAACACGTCGGCTGACCGCAGCACCTTGGTGGCCACGTCGTCACCAAACCTCTCCATGGCAGCCCATGCCGCGCCATCTGCCTTGGCCTGAACACCAACACCGGCAATACCGGCACACGGCTCGCAAAGCCGATGGAAATACACAGGCTCGCCCTGGTCGTTCCACCTGGCATGGGTCAAGCTTGTGTGCGCCTGGCCCGCATGGGTGCAGGCATTTTGCCTGCGCTGGTAGGTGACCAGCCTCCGGTCGACAAAGAACAACTCATACCGGTCCCATGGGCCACACGCCCCCACGGGTATGGCTTCACCATGGCGGATCTCCAGCGTCACGTTGTCCAGCATGTGCCCATCTGCCTTGGCCTGGACATGCCGGTTTTCCAATACCGTTGCATCCGGCGGCGCGGGGTATGGCGTATCGATCGACATCGCCGCCCAATTGCCCGATGCCGATTCATCAGCGCGCCGATCGCCCGGCTCCATGGCACGCGCTTCCCGGCTCAACCCTGCTACATGCGCATCGACCACATCCGGCCGCTGAAGCACCTTCTGGTAGGCGCCATACCTGCTGCCAACCAAGGCCGCTTGAGATGCAGGCGAGCCCGTGTCCACCGCCATGTTGTCGTCACTGCTCATCACCAGGTACGCATTGCTGGCTTTGAACGTGCCTCGTACGGCATAGCGGCTCGAATCAAAAACAAAATGCACGTCGGACGTCAGCGTGGTCGAAGCCGCTGCGGGTGCTGCATCCCATGCCGGTGCCAGTGCCACCTCCAGACGCAGCGGCTCAACCGGCACGTTCGGCAATGTAGGCAGCCCAGGCAACACGACCCTGACGCCGTGCAACGCGTAGCCCGTGCCCATGATGCGTTTGGCTGTGAAGCGAAGGCCGCCCGCTTCGGTGAGCTGATAGTCCTGCGGCTTCAAGCGGACGGTCTTCACATCGGGCGTCAGCACCCAACGCGGCACGGGTATGACCTGCCCATCCCAGTGCACCGCGAGATGGGCATTGATCAACCACAGCGTTCGGGTCGGCATGTAGTCGGCTTCAATCACAGCCTCATCTGAAGCCATGAGCTTGCGAAGCCCTTGCAAGTCGATATTGCCCGCCCACTGATCGATGCGGAGGTCGAACACGACTGCCTCGTCATGGCTGGAGAAGGCCGCTGGCGGAACGGTATCCACCTTCACGCAAGCCGATAGCAGGGCCGCAGCCAAAACCATGAAACAACGCACCCGGATGAAGCTCAAGAATTGATCCCTCTTTGCACCAACGACTGAATCGCCCCGGCTTCTCTAGACACTTGTGAGCCGTTGAAAATGGCGCCGTTCGAACTCTACCGGCGAAACGCTTCCGGCAGTGTTGTGGCGCCGCTTTGGGTTGTAGAACATCTCGATGTAGTTGAAGACATCGCTCCTGGCGTGGTCGCGGGTTGGGTAGATCTGGCGACGAATCCGTTCACGCTTGAGCAACTGGAAGAAGCTTTCTGCCACCGCGTTGTCATGGCAGTTGCCACGCCGACTCATGCTGGCCACCAGGTTGTGATGGCGAAGGAAGTCTTGCCAATCACGACTGGTGAATTGACAGCCTTGATCAGAGTGAACGGTGACGGCCTGCTTGGGCTGCCTGCGCCATAAGGCCATCAACAGCGCATTCAGAACCAGATCGGTATCGATGCGGTGCCCCATCGACCAGCCAATCACTTGCCTGGAGAACAGGTCGATGATGACGGCCAGATACAGCCAGCCCTCATGGGTGCGGATGTAGGTGATGTCCGTGACCCAAGCCTGGTTGGGCTGCTCCACCGTGAACTGCTGCTCGAGGTGATTGGGTGCCACAACGGCAGGCTTGCCGCCCCTGCTGCCAGGGCGTCGGTGATAGCCGGTCTGAGAGCGCAGGCCTTCTTGCTTGAGCAAGCGAGCCACGCGATGCTTGCCGCAGGTCTCGCCTAGGTCGCGCATGTCCAGCGTGAGCTTGCGGTAACCGTAGACGCCACCGCTCTCCAGCCAGGCGTGCTTGAGCAGGCCCAGCAAGCGATGATCGTCCCTGGCCTTGTCGCTCAACGGCGCGCCCTTCCAAGCGTAGTAACCGCTGGGATGCACCGCCATCACCTTGCACATGCGCCGAACGCTGTGTTCCCGCTCATGGCGCTTGATGAACGCGTACTTCACCCGGACTGTTTGGCAAAGTACGTTGCGGCTTTTTTTAGGATGTCGCGCTCCTCGGTCACCCGCTTGAGCTAGGCCTTCAGGCGCCGAAGTTCATCGGTTTGCGATAACTGGGCTGCCTGTTGGCCGGGCGGCATCTGGTGGGCTCGAAGCCAGCTGTACAGGCTGTGGGTGCTGACGCCCAGCCTGCTGGCCACTTCGGCGGCCGAATGGCCTCGTTCGGTGACCTGCTTGACCGCTTCAAGCTTGAATTCTGGGGTGTAACGTAGTTTGCTCATGACACTTCCTATTGGACCTCAATGTGAGGCTCATATCAGAGCCACCATGTCCACGGTATCGCTTCAATACCGTTTGGCTGACGTGAATTCGACCTCGCCGCGAACTCTCGAACGTCATGCACTCCATCACAACATATTGACAACTATTGATAGTAACGCGATGATTCGAGCCATGAGCAAGAACACCATGAGCTTCGCCCTGCCCGATGCCTTGCGCGCCTACATTGACCAGCGTGTCCAGTCGGGCCAGTACGGCAACACCAGCGAATACCTTCGGGAACTGGTCCGTCGGGACCAGGACGAACAAGCCAAGAAGCGCCTGCGCGACTTGATCGAAGAAGGCTTGAATTCTGGCGCTGGCCGCACCTTCACACCTGAGGTGGCCATAGAACTGAGGCGACGGGCCCTGGGCAATTGACGTTGAAGCCTGCCAAACTGCGCCCACAGGCGGAACAGGATCTTGTCGATACCGCGCGCTACTACGTACAAGTCGGCGGTCACGCGCTCGGCGCAAAGATGTTCGATGCGGGACTGGCCGCTCTTGAAACCATCCAGCACGAACCGGGCATCGGTTCACCACGGATTGGGCAGTTGTGCGACATTCGTGGCCTTCGCTCCTGGCGTGTTTCCGGCTTTCCTGCTCAGTGGTTCTACTTCGAGACAGACAGTTATCTGGACGTCGTTCGTTTGCTCGGTGATCGCCAGGACATCGCGGCCATCCTCACCGATGAAAGTTAGACGCTGACCATGGTCACGCAAGCAAGAGCACTGGTCACTGCTTGCGCGTTTCGCACCCGTTTCCGCCGTTCAGCCTTCGGCTGGGCGGGATCCAAACTCGCGATCAGCCGAATTGATGAGGCCTTGGCAGAAATCCGTGCCGTCGCGCGCCACGATCCAACAGCCGCTGCTGAAGGTGCCGTGCTATTGCTGGAAAAGATCTCCCCGGCACTGTGCCAGGTCGACAGTTCATCGGGCGCATTGGGCAACAACGCACCCACTCGGCTGCGCAGACGCTGGTACCGTTCATCGATCAAATGTGGGACTCGGGAATGACCCTGGTTCTCGCTCTACTCAGAGAACGAGGTTGCCCCTGAGTTTCGGAACTTAGCCCGGGTTGACATGGGCTTTCTTGCGTTGGGGTGCCAGCCAGCGTTGCTTGCGCTGCATGGGGTTGAGGTAGTCCAGCGTTGAGTGCAATCGCGAGTTATGGCGGACCATCCAGCCCCTCTGCGGAAGATCTGACCGTGCCGCGTCAGTCGCGTGGTAAGGTGCCTGTAAGGTCGGGCGTGCGAGCTGAGATGCGCCTCTGGTGGCACTTGAGCGTTTGCCGAAGATGCCCTTCTTAAAAGCAGGCCGACACGTCGAAGCCCATGCGCGGTAGATGCGACGATCGGGAGGCATTGGCCCGCTCGCCACATCGACTCGGCAAGATTCAACAGACCAGCGTGGCCGGGCTACAGCTTGGCGCCGATGCTCACTGCCAACTTGTCCTCGCATCGGACATCAGCGCATGAACGCGGCGGAGGTCGATGCGGCCCTGTGCAGTGCGATTGAATTGCTGGTCGCCGCATTCGGCACAAAGGGGCGCGTCAATGGCACCGCGCTCATCGATAAGAGCAGCCCCGTCAATACAGAAGCGACGGCGGCAACCTTGCCGCCGCCGGATCAACTCAGCGTCATGCTGGCGGGCACCTTGGATATCGAGTACCCCACCAACAGGCTTTTCAAAAGCGCTTTGCAAGCGGCTCGCTGTCAGTACTACCTGGCTCATGTGAAGGAGGTCGCCACCCAGAAAGGCATGGCGTTCGATGCACGTTGCCCTCCACCTCCCTCGTCATCTCCTCCGGCCGTGAAATCAGGCGCCGCCAAACCCGCAGCGCCAAATGGACAGAGCAGTGATCCGGCGGAACTTACCGCTTCAGCCAATATCGACGGAGCTATAGGTGAAGCGATAGCTTCAGACGTGCCGGTTCCTCTATGGAGGTTTTATGACGACTTGCTGCCTATCTCCCTTGAGGACGACCTGGTTGAGGCGGCCAGGCTCTTGCACCCTTTGGACCAAGCCGAGCCCATGGCATTGACCGGCGCGGGATGTGGCTGCGTCACCTCCAAAGACAAGTCGACCTACGGCATCTATCCGTTCTGGCATGCCACCGGAAAACCGCAGCCCATCGATTTCAGTTTGTTTTCACGCATGGGCTACATGGGAGCGGTGCTCACCGATGCCGGCGGCTACAACCTGCCCCAACGCAAGGAGCGTGCATCAGACGATTTCATACAAGAGGCCAGACGGCATGGCACACAGGTGGACCTGATGCTCTACCGCCGAAACTGGACCGCCCTGCTGGCAACGCCGAAAGAAACACTGCAGATCTTCATCGGCTTGGCCGCCGCCAATGCGGTGACCGAGGCCGACCGCCCCCCTGCAGGCCGCCATGCCTTTGGCGAGCCCGCCTACGCCTACGACGGTCTGACCATCTTCTTCACCGATACGCCTAAGGACGCGGAGGGAATCGCCCGATACCACGCCTTCTTTCGCAGCTTCATGCAACAGCTCATCGCCCAAATGCAGTCCACCGGGCGCAGCTACCAACTCAACGTCGTTATCCCGGGGGAAATACTTGGCGATGAAGGCGCCTACAACTTTCAGGAACTGATCGACTACATCCACGCGGCTGAACCAGGTCGATTGAGCAAAGCTGCCACACTCGAAGCAAAGGCGCTTTACAAGGGCACCACCGACATCAAGATCAGCTACTTGGTGTTGATGAACGAGCCGACGACCGAGCGCAAGAAAATGCTGCGCGCCAAGATCGACAACACGCTCGCGCTGGCCGGCCATAGCCGCGTCGCCATGTTGGAAAGCCTCCTGCCGGTTTTCTTCCACCCTCGCGGAGAGCAAGCTGGCGCCTTGATGCCAAGCCAGGCTGATCAGCTGGACCAAGATCTTGCCTACATGAAATGGACCTTCGGCGGTGCGGGCTTTTGGCCGCTCCCCGTGGCCACCATTGGCACAGGTGCCAATGTGCGTGACTTGCTCGAACACAACTTCTCCCCTTCTCAAGGCGTGTTCGATGGCGTCTGCAATCTCATCTGCCCAAACCGCGCGCCGCTGCGAGTCGCCATGGTGACCCTGGCATTCATCGCCGGCGCCGCTGGCATCCTCTATCTTGCTAGTTGCGGCATACGGCGTGTACGGCGTGTTCAACAGCCATATCTCATCCTTCTTTGGATCGTCGGAACATTGCTGTTGCTGCTGGCATCGGCGCTGCTCAGTTGCGACCCCGACCTGGCCTTCCTTCGCGAGACCAAATACTTGCTTTACGGCGTGATCGGCACCTTGGTCGTCTTCGGCGCTTTTTTGACTTTCAACCCCAGGGTCGAGGCGCCTTGAAGCCGACACTGACTATGTCCGCCTCCCGTTCATGAAAGGTGCGCGCCACCCGGCGGGGTATACGTGCACCAACGCCTCCACATCGGGCCTCATTTGCTCTGTTCGGTCAACCCGCCGATGCCGAAACCCCACTCAAACGCGCGTCATTCACCTCAGCCAATGGCTCCCGAATTTGACAGAATAGACGCGTTGAAAACGCCTACTCCCACTCGATCGTCGCTGGCGGCTTGCTCGACACGTCGTATGCCACGCGGTTGATGCCGCGCACCTCGTTGATGATGCGGCTCGACACCTTCTTGAGCAGGCTGTAAGGTAGCTCGGCCGAATCGGCGGTCATGAAGTCACTGGTCTCCACGGCGCGCAGGGACACCACGTATTCATATGTGCGGCCATCGCCCATCACGCCCACGCTCTTGACCGGCAGAAAGACGGTGAAGGCCTGGGATGTGAGGTCATACCAGCTCTTGCCCGTTTCAGGGTCAATCGTCTTGCGCAGCTCTTCGATGAAGATGTGATCGGCGCGCTGCAGCAGCGACACAAACTCAGGTTTGACCTCGCCCAACACACGCACACCCAGGCCTGGGCCCGGGAAGGGGTGGCGGTACACCATGTCCGCAGGCAGACCCAGGGCCACGCCCAACTCGCGAACCTCGTCCTTGAACAGCTCGCGCAATGGCTCCAGCAGCTTCAGGCCCAGCGTCTCGGGCAGGCCGCCCACGTTGTGGTGGCTCTTGATGGTGGCCTTCTTGGACTTGGTGCCACCAGACTCGACCACATCAGGGTAGATGGTGCCCTGGGCCAGCCACTTGGCGCCCTTGTTGCCCTCACCTTTGAGCTTGTTGGCCTCAGCCTGGAAGACCTCGACGAACTCGCGGCCGATGATTTTTCGCTTGGCCTCGGGGTCGGTCACGCCCTTGAGGTGACCCATGAACTGGTCTTGTGCCTGAACATGGATGACCTTGGCGTGCAGACGCCCGGCAAACATCTCCATGACCATCTCGCCTTCCTGGTAGCGCAGCAGGCCGTGGTCGACGAAAACGCAGGTCAACTGGTCGCCGATGGCGCGGTGAATCAGGGCGGCGGCCACCGATGAGTCCACACCACCCGACAGGCCCAGGATCACCTCTTCATCGCCCACCTGCTCGCGGATCTTCGCCACGGCTTCGTCGATGTAGTTGCCCATGATCCAGTCGCCCGAACAGCCGGCGATGTCGCGCACAAAGCGCGTCAGCATGGCCTGGCCCTGCACGGTGTGGGTCACTTCGGGGTGGAACTGCACCGCGTAGTAGCCCTTCTCCTCGTTGGCCATGCCTGCGATGGGGCAGCTGGGCGTCGAGGCCATCAGCTTGAAACCTTCGGGCAGCTTGCTGACCTTGTCGCCGTGGCTCATCCACACCTTCAGCATGCCGTGGCCTTCGGGGGTGCTGAAGTCTTCGATGCCCTTGAACAGTTTGGTGTGGCCGTGGGCGCGCACCTCGGCGTAGCCGAACTCGCGGTGATCGGACCAGCTCACCTCGCCGCCCAACTGCACGGCCATGGTCTGCATGCCGTAGCAGATGCCCAGCACGGGCACACCTGCATCCCACACGGCCTGCGGCGCGCGCAGTTGGTGGTCTTCGTAGGTGCTGGCGTGGCTGCCCGACAGGATGATGCCCTTGGGCGCAAACGACTTGATGAAGTCGTCGGACACGTCGCTGGGGTGGATCTCGCAATACACGTGGGCTTCGCGCACGCGGCGGCCGATCAACTGAGTGACCTGGGAGCCAAAGTCGAGGATGAGGATCTTGTCATGCATGGTCGGAAGTCTCGAAGAGCAGGCCAGCGCGATCAAGGCTGGCCGGAACGCTCAGGCAAATTTACCTGAACGCAGAAAATAACGGATGCCAATGTAAGCAGCCACCGCCTGGATGGCCGCGCAAAGGTACAAAGGAGCGCCCACACGCCAGTCACCCTGAGGGTAGTGCGACACCGCAGCCAGCAACGGAGAGCCCAGCAAAGGCCCTGCCACCGCCGCCACACTGTTGATGGACGAGATGGCGCCCATGCTCTCGCCCTGCCGGGTCGGGTCGACCGAGTTGGAAATCAGACTTTGCAAGCTGGGCTGCACCATGTAGCCAAACACATTGGCCACGATGATCACGTACATCATCCAGCCCTCGGGCACCGCGCCCCAGGCCGCAAAGGCAATGGTGGACGACACCAGGCCGATGGCTGCCAGCTTGTGCGTGGGCATGAATTTTTCAAACTGGCGCAGCAAGCCGCCTTGCACGATCACGGCCATCATGCCCACGGCAAACAGCGACAGGCCGTTGTCCTTGGGGGTCCAGCCGAACTTGAACTCGGTGTACATGAACCAGTTGGTGTGCAGGGCAAACTGGGCCAGGATGGACAGGCCCATGATCCACATCAGCGTCTCGACGCCTTTGAGCTCACGCAGGCGGGCCAGTGACGTGAAGGGGTTGGCGCTGGACAACTGGAAGGTGCGGCGCTTGTCCAGCGGCAAGGATTCGGGCAGGACAAAGTAGCCGTACACGCAATTCAGCAAGGCCAGGGTGCCCGCCAGCAGGAAGGGCCAGTGCACATCATGGTCCCCCAGAACACCACCGATCACGGGCCCCATGATGAAGCCCAGGCCAAACATGGCGCCCAGCAAACCGTAGTTCTTGGCGCGGTTGGCCGGCTCGGTGATGTCGGCCACATAGGCATTGGCCACGGCAATGTTGGCGCAGACGGCGCCCCCCATCAGGCGCACCAGGAGCAACATCCAGAACTCGCTGGCCAGCGCCGTGACAAAGAAGTTGATGGCCATGCCGAACAGGCCCAGCAACAGCACGGGGCGGCGGCCATAACGGTCGGACAACGCACCCAGGATCGGCGCGCTGAAAAACTGCGCCAGGGCAAAGACCGCCTGGGAGGCCCCATAGCCCAACGACGTGCTGGCGCCCGAATCCATGAACGTGCCGATGAGCTTGGGCAGCACCGGCGCGATGATGCCAATCGACATCATGTCGAGAAACACCGTGATCATGATGAAGGGCATGGCCGCTTGGCGGCCGCTCGAAGCACTCATTGGCGGTCCATGTCCAGGCAAAAAATCGGCCCCCGAAGGGGCCTGGGAGTGGGATCACTCCATGCGGTAGTTCGGCGCTTCCTTGGTGATCTGCACGTCATGGACGTGGCTCTCACGGATGCCGGCGGACGTGATCTCGACGAACTCTGCCTTGTTGCGCATGTCCTCGATCGTGCCGCAACCACAGTAGCCCATGGAAGCACGCAAGCCCCCGGCCATCTGGTAGATGATGCTGATGACCGAGCCCTTGTAGGGCACGCGACCTTCAATGCCCTCGGGCACGAGCTTGTCGGCGTTGGGGTTGGTGGTCTCGTCGTTTTCCTGGAAGTAGCGGTCTGCCGAGCCATCTTTCATGGCGCCGATCGAGCCCATGCCACGATAGCCCTTGTAGCTGCGGCCCTGGAACAGGATGACCTCACCGGGTGCTTCTTCGGTGCCGGCAAACATGCCGCCCATCATCACGGTGCTGGCACCAGCGGCAATGGCCTTGGCGATGTCACCAGAGTAACGGATGCCGCCGTCAGCGATCAGCGGCACGCCTGTGCCCTGCAGCGCGGTGGCCACGTTGTCGATGGCCATGATCTGGGGCACGCCCACACCGGCCACGATGCGCGTGGTGCAGATGGAGCCAGGGCCGATGCCGACCTTGACGCCGTCAGCGCCCGCCTCAACCAGCGCCAGCGCCGCCGCGCCGGTGGCAATGTTGCCCCCGATGACGTCCACGTGCGGGTAGTTTTTCTTGACCCAACGCACGCGCTCGATCACGCCATGGCTGTGGCCGTGGGCAGTGTCAACCACCAGGGCATCCACGCCGGCCTTGACCAGCAGTTCCACGCGCTCTTCGGTGCCGTCACCCACGCCGACCGCGGCGCCCACGCGCAACTTGCCGTGAGAGTCGCGAGCTGCATTGGGAAAGCTGTTCTGCTTGGTGATGTCCTTGACGGTGAAGACACCGGTCAGCTCGTTGCTGTCGTTGATCATCAACACGCGCTCAAGCTTGTGCTTGTGCATCAAGGCCTTGGCCTCGGCCTGGGTGGCGCCGTCCTTGACGGTGACCAGACGCTCACGCGGGGTCATGATCTCGTGCACGGGGGCATCCAGGCGGGTCTCGAAGCGCAGATCGCGCCCGGTCACGATGCCCACCACCTTGCCGCCGTCGACGACGGGGAAGCCGGAGATGCCGTGCTGGGTGGACAGCTCGATCACGTCCCGGACCTTCACGTTGGACGTGATGGTGATCGGGTCACGCAGGATGCCGGATTCGTAGCGCTTGACGCGTGCGACTTCGGCGGCCTGCTGCTTGGCCGTCAGGTTCTTGTGAATGATCCCCATGCCACCTTCCTGAGCGATCGCGATCGCCAGGCGGGCTTCCGTGACCGTGTCCATGGCGGCGGACACCAAAGGCAGGTTCAGGGTGATGTTGCGGGACAATCGGGTGGCCAGCGATGTGTCGCGGGGCAACACTTGAGAGTACGCGGGCACCAACAACACGTCATCAAACGTGAGGGCTTTACCAAGCAGGCGCATGAACAGGCTCCAGACGCAAAAGCGGATTATAGACTTGTCCGCAACAACCAGCCCTCAAAGACCGGCGCATGAGTGCAACTGCTCACAGTTTCTGCCCCCCTAAACGGGGTGCGTCCCGCTAAACTCGCGGCATGCGCCTGACAACCATTGCCCGAATCGGTGCGGTCTTCCTGACCGCAGCAGTGCTCTGCACACCTACCTTGTCCGCCCAATGGAAGTGGCGGGATGCGCAAGGCCGCATCCAGTACAGCGACCGTCCGCCCCCGGCTGACGTTCAGGACAACCAGATCCTGACGCGCCCCAGAAGCCGTCCGGTCCCGCTGCCGAGCACCAAGGCGGCCGATGAGGCCCCCGCCTCGGCGGCCAAGCCAGCCCTGAAGGCATCCGACCCGCAACTCGAAGCCCAGAAGAAAAAGCTCGAAGAAGCCGAGGCGGCCAAGAAAAAGGCCGAAGAAGCCAAGCGCAACGAGGGCAAAGCCGAGGCCTGCCAGCGCGCCCGAAACTACGAAAAGTCCCTGACCGACGGCCTGCGCATCTCGCGCACCAACAACAAGGGTGAACGCGAGATCCTGGACGACCAGGGCCGCGCCAGCGAACTGGCCCGCACCCGAGAAATCATCGGCGACACCTGCCGCTGACCCAGGCCCTGGGTCAGGCCTTGGGCCGCCGGACGCCCTTGGGGAGCTTTTCTCCCTGAGAGCGATAGCGTTGGCGCCGCGCCTCCTTGGGGTCGACGATCAGTCCGCGGTACACCTCGATCCGATCCTGATCCCGAACCACGACGGTCGGGTCGGTCTTGCGCCCCCAGATGCCCAGGCTCAAGCCCACCAGGCCTGCCGCGAACCACCCGGTGGCCCTCAAGGCATCCTGCACGGTCGCCCCCGCATCCAGGCTCACCCGCATGCGCTGCACAGTGCGAGGTGCGGGACTGTGAACCACCTCGACAGAGATGCGCTCAGCGAGGGCCATGCACCTGCTCCGCGCGCTTGACAAAGGCGTCGACAAAGGTGGTGGCGATCCGGTCAAACACGGGGCTGATCACCAGGGACAGGGATCGACTGGAGAAGGCATAGTCCAGCGAGAATTCGACCTTGCAGGCCACCGGCTCCGCATCGATGGGCTGCCCTGGCTGGCTCAGCGGTGTGAACCGCCAGGTGCCCTCCAGGTGCGAGAACGGCCCGTCCACCAGCTTCATGGAGACCATGCGGCCGTCTTCATGGACGTTGCGTGTGGTGAAGGCCTGACGGACCCCGGCAATGGACATGTGCAGGCGCGCGGTGACGCCGTCCTCGTGTTGCTGCAGGACTTCAGCCTGCGAGCACCAAGGAAGAAATTGTGGATAGTCGCCGATGGCCGTCACCAGGGCGTACATTTCGCGTGGTGAGTACCACAGCAGGACAGACTTGTGGACATGCTTCATAGAATGACGCTATTTTAAGGACCTCGCGCCCGGCCATGTCGATTGCAGAAAACCGAAAAGCCCTTTTCAATTACCACATCGAAGAACGGTTCGAAGCAGGTATCGTCCTGGAAGGCTGGGAAGTCAAGGCCATTCGTGAGGGGCAGGTCCAGCTCACGGACGGCTACGTCATCGTCAAGGATGGCGAGTTGTTCCTGATCGGGCTGCGCATCAATGCGTTGCGCTCGGCCTCTACGCACGTCAGCCCGGACGCAGACCGCATCAAGAAGCTGCTGATGCACCGCGCCCAGATCCGTCGCCTGATCGGCAAGACCGAGCAAAAGGGCTACACCATCGTGCCGCTCAATCTGCATTACAAGGCCGGTCGGGTCAAGGCCGAGATCGCCCTGGCCAAGGGCAAGGCCGAGCACGACAAGCGCAACACCATCAAGGACCGCGACTGGGAGCGCGAAAAGGGCCGCCTGATGCGCCACAAGGTTTCGTCCAGCGGGAAGGACTGACGGCCGCCAATGTGTCGTCAGATGTACCCTTCTTGTCGCGATCTGATCTAGCGCTGTCGCAGCAGGCCCCCTAAAGTCCGGGCCATGCTGGTCACTTTTGCACCCACCAACCTCAACAACGGCGCTCGTGTGCCCGATCTCGGCGTCAAACCGGGGGCACCCGAGGCCATTGCCTTTGCTGCGGCCAACTCCTGGGTCCGCGCGGCTCGGCAGTGTCGGTTCAACATCGATGCGCTGTTCCATTCGGCAGGCGTGGACGTCGACCCTACCGGGGTGCCCCGCATCCGTCGCGGTGCCCTGGTCAAGCTCATGCAGCAGTGCGTGCTTCAGGCCGCGCCCCAGTCGCATTTCCCGCTGGTCATGGGCGATCTGTTTGCCTTTGACCACCTGCCGGCGCTGGAGACCTTTCTGGCCACCAGCCCCAGCTTGCGACAAGCGCTGCCGGCCCTGAACTGGGTAGGCAAGGCCTTGAGCAGCGTGTCCCTGCGGGTCGAGGAAGGCCCGGAGTTGTCCGCACTGATCGTGGACGTGGACATGCCGGCCAGCAACCCGCGGGTCAAAGGCTATTTCATTGAGGCGGTGCTGGCCGGCATCAACAAATTTGTGCGCCTGGGCATTGGCGACAGTGCTGAGGCGCTGTACGCAGAGATCGCGCACGACCCAGGCCCACAGCGCCTGGCCTGTGAGGCTCAGTTCAAGATCCCCGTTCGCATCAACCAGGCTCGCAATGCCGTGGTGTTCAAGACCGCCCTGCTGGACCGCCCTCTTCCCGGCTCTGTGCCAGGCATGCACCAGCGGGCGCACCAACTGATCGAGCAACAACTGCCCGCACAAGAGCCCGACAGCGTGACCGCCCGCCTGGAAGCATTCTTCAGGCGCCAGCCCGAGCTGCTGGGTCAGGGCATCGAGCGCATGGCCGACAAGTTGGGCCTGCACCCGCGCACCCTGCAGCGACGCCTGAATGCCGAGGGTCAGTTGTTTGCGGACATTCAGGGGCGCTGCCGGTACGATATTGCCGTCACGGCCCTCAAGGAGGGACGCACCGACATCGAGGACCTGAGCGAGCAGCTCGGTTTTTCAGACCGCCACAGCTTCACCCGCGCCTTCAAGCGCTGGACCGGACTGGCGCCCAGCGAATTCAGACGCCAGCACCTGGCCACATCGACCCGAGACACCCCATGAACCAGCCCAGTTGCATGCCTGACGATCAGACCCACGCCGCCATCGTCGTGCGCGAGAACCTCGACTTCGACCTGGACAACCCCGCCATTCCCAAGTACTGGATGGGGGGCGACGCCTTCAAGACACGCTTTTTTGACGCGATGTCGACCCTGTTTCCCCAGGGCGAGCGCTTTTTCATCTCCAGCGTGCGCGAGTTTCGCGACCAGATCACCGACCCCACCCTGCTGCAAGAGGTCAAGGACTTCACGCGCCAGGAGGCTCAGCACTCGATGGTGCACCGCCAGTACAACGAGCGCCTCAAGCGCCAGGGCGTGGACATCGACGCCATCACGCAAAAGCTGGAGGACGAGCTGTTCACCGAAGCTCAGCGTCTGCTCAGCCCCACACAGCGACTGGGCGTGACGGCCGCGCTGGAGCACCTCACCTCCATGATGTGCACCTGCTTCTTTGAGCGACGCGAGTTGCTCGAGGCCAGCGACCCCCGCGTGCGGGCCATGTACGCCTGGCATGCGATCGAAGAGGTCGAGCACAAGGCCGTGGCCTTTGATGTGCTGGAGCGGGTGGCCAAGGCGGGCTGGTGGCGCCGCAACGTGCCCATGCTGATGGTGACCTTTGGGTTCCCGAGCACGGTGGCCCGCATCATGAACGCGATGTTCAAGGTCGATGGCTTCAGCTTCTGGCAGCGCATGGGCCTGTGGGCGCGTGGCCTGTGGTGGTTCTACAAGCCAGGCGGCCTGTTCATGCCCACGCTGGGCTACTACTTTGCCTATTACAAGCCGGGCTTTCATCCCTGGAAGCTCAAGGAAATGCCCAGCTACGGCACCTGGCTGAAAACCTTCAATGCCACGAAGGACCCCATCACCGCTGGCAACGCCCTGCACGCAGCCGGGGTCTGATTCGAGGGATCAACGGGCCAGCGCCTCCAAGGCCTGGCTCAGGTCGGCGATCAGGTCCTGCGGACGCTCCAGCCCGATGGACAGGCGCACCAGGGTGTCGTTGCCACGCTGGGCCAGGGGGCCGAACTGGCGCATGCCTTTCATGGCATAGGGCATCACCAGGCTCTTGGGGCCACCCCAGGAATAGCCGATCTTGAACAGCCGCAAGGCGTCCACGAAGGCATCGACCTGCTCGCTGCGGTAGTGCGCTGCGTCAAACACCATCGACACCAGGCCTGCCGCGCCCTGACAGGTCTGGCGCCAGTGTTCATGGCCTGGAGACGTGGGCAAAGCCGGGTGCAGCACCAGGCTGACTTCTGGCCGCTGGGTGAGCCATTGCGCCAGTTCGCGGGTGGCAGCATCGTGCGCGGCATAGCGCAGTGGCAGGCTGGGCAAGCCCCGCAGCAGCGCCTCGCAATCGTTCATGCCCACCCCAAGACCCAGGCGCATGTGCGTCATCTTGAGCGCCATGTGCAAGGACTCGTCGCGGGTCGTGACCGAGCCCATCAACACGTCGCCACCGCCTGAAGGGTATTTGGTCAAGGCATGGGCCGAGACATCCACCCCCAGGGCAAAGGTGTCAAACGCCAGACCGGCGCCCCAGGTGTTGTCCATGGCCAGCAACACACGCGGGTGTTGGCGGGCCTGGGCCACCAGCCCGACCAGGTCGGGAAACTCCAACGTCACCGAACCCGCAGCCTCCAGCCAGATCAGCCGGGTCTGGGGCGTGATCAACCCCGACAGCGAGGCCGCATCCATCGGGTCATAGAAGCGATGCGTGATGCCCCAGCGGGCCAGCTCCCCACGCGCAAAGTCCTTGTTGGGGCCATACGCGTTGTCAGGGATCAGCACCTCATCGCCGGGCACCAGCAAGGCCATGCCCACCAGGGCAATCGCGGCCAGCCCGGACGGCACCAGCAGCGTCTGCAGCCCCCCTTCCAGGGTGGCCAGGCGCTCTTCCAGCACAAAGGTGGTGGGCGTGCCGTGCAGGCCGTAGGTGTAGCCGCTCTTGTCCTTCCACTGCCGATTGCGCAAGGCCGCGGTGTTCTCAAAGACCACCGTGGAGGCCTTGTGGACCCCCGTGACCACCGCCTCAAAGCCCTCGGGGGCCAGGTAGGGGTGGTGGATCAGGTCGGTGGCAGTGGGCAGGCGGTTCATGCAGCCCTCGTCAGATGGGCATGCCGATCAGGTCATGGCCTTCCACGGCCACGATCTTGGCCTTGGTGAACTCGCCCACCTTGAGCGTCTTGGAGGCTTTTTGCGGCGGCAACAGGCGCACGGTGCCGTCGATCTCGGGGGCATCAGCGTAGCTGCGACCCACACCGCCCTTGCGACCCAGGGCTGGCGCGCTGTCGATCAGGACCTGCATGGTGGCGCCCACGCGCGACTGCAGTTTGGCGATCGAGACCTGTTCGGCCACGGCCATGAACTGGGCGCGGCGCTCTTCGCGCACGGCATCGGGCAAGGCGCCTGGCAGTTCATTGGCCGGTGCGCCCTCGATGGGCGAGTAGGCGAAACAGCCCGCACGGTCGATCTTGGCCTCACGCAGGAAGTCCAGCAGGTAGTCAAACTCTTCCTGCGTCTCGCCAGGGAAGCCGGCGATGAAGGTGCTGCGCACCACGATTTCGGGGCACATCTCGCGCCACTTGAGCAGGCGCTCGAGGTTGCGCTCGCCATTGGCTGGGCGCTTCATGCGCTTGAGCATGTCGGGGTGGGCGTGCTGGAACGGCACGTCCAGGTAAGGCAGGATCAGGCCTTGCGCCATCAGGGGCACGATCTCGTCCACGTGAGGGTACGGGTAGACATAGTGCAGGCGCACCCAGGCGCCGTGCTCGCGGGCCAGCGCACCGAGCTGCTCGACCAGGTCGTACATCTTGGTCTTGACGGGCTTGCCATCCCAGAAGCCCGTGCGGTACTTGACGTCCACACCGTAGGCACTGGTGTCCTGGCTGATGACCAGCAGTTCCTTGACGCCAGACTCGAACAAGGCCTTGGCCTCGGTCAGCACCTCACCGATGGGGCGCGAGACCAGGTCACCACGCATGCTGGGGATGATGCAGAAGCTGCAGCGGTGGTTGCAGCCTTCGCTGATCTTGAGGTAGGCGTAGTGACGGGGGGTCAGCTTGATGCCGGCCACACCGCGCGCCTCAGGGACCAGGTCCACAAAGGGGTCGTGGGGCTTGGGCACGTGAATGTGCACGGCGTCCATCACCTCCTGGGTGGCATGGGGGCCCGTGACGGCCAACACCTTGGGGTGAACGCCACGGATCATGTTGCCGCCGTCCTGCCCTGTGCGGGCACCCAGGCAGCCGGTCACGATGACCTTGCCGTTCTCGGCCAGGGCCTCGCCGATGGTGTCCAGGCTTTCCTTGACGGCATCGTCAATGAAGCCGCAGGTGTTGACGATCACCAGATCGGCCCCGTTGAAGGTCTTGCTGGTCTCGTAGCCCTCGGCACGCAGTTGCGTGAGGATGAGCTCGGAGTCCGTCAAGGCCTTTGGACAGCCTAGACTGACAAAACCAATTTTGGGTGCGGGGCCGCCAGCGGGCGCGGGGGTGGGAGTCTGTGCGATCGTCATGGGCGCCATTGTCCGGGAATTTGGCCCCGGCGTGCGCGCCAACGACGCCAAGGCCTCCAAACAGCACGGCTTGTGACAGACTTGCGGCTTTGCCAAACCTCAGAGGATTCCCGTGGCCAGCAGCCTTCTTGCCTTGCTCGACGACATCGCCACCGTGCTCGATGACGTCTCCGTCATGACCAAAGTGGCCGCCAAAAAGACGGCCGGGGTGCTGGGCGATGACCTGGCCCTGAACGCCCAGCAGGTCACCGGCGTCAAGGCCGACCGGGAGTTGCCGGTGGTCTGGGCCGTCTGCAAGGGCTCGCTGATCAACAAGCTGATCCTGGTGCCCGCCGCGCTGGCCATCAGCACCTACGCACCCTGGCTGGTCACGCCCCTGTTGATGGTGGGCGGCGCCTACCTGTGTTTTGAAGGCTTTGAGAAACTGGCCCACAAGTTCCTGCACAGCCCCACCGAAGATGCCGCCCACCATCAGGAACTGGTCAAGGCCTTGAGCGACGAGAAGGTCGACATCCTGGCGTTCGAGAAAGAAAAGGTCAAAGGCGCGGTGCGCACCGACTTCATCCTCTCGGCCGAAATCATTGCCATCACCCTGGGCACGGTGGCCAGCGCCCCCTTTTCGCAGCAAGTGGCGGTGCTCAGCGGCATTGCCCTGATCATGACCATCGGGGTCTACGGGCTGGTGGCCGGCATTGTCAAGATGGACGACGCCGGCCTCTATCTCAGCCAACGCGGAGCCGCTGCCAGCCGCGCCTTGGGCCGTGCCCTGCTGGCCGCAGCGCCCAAGCTCATGAAGTTCCTGTCGGTGGCCGGCACTGCCGCGATGTTCCTGGTCGGCGGCGGCATCCTCGTCCATGGCACCCCTGGGTCTCATGACCTGGTGCACCATTGGGCGGAGGCAGCCGGCAGCGTCTCGGGCGTGGGGCCGGTGCTTCAGGCCCTCACCCCGACGCTGGTCGATGCCATCGGAGGCATCATCGCCGGCGCGGTGGTGCTGGCCGCGGTCACGCTGATCCAGAAGCTGCTGGGCCGCAAAGGCTGAGCAGGGCCGACATGGGAGCGATTCACCTCTGGGTGTTCGACATCTCCCCCTCGGCCCCCTTGCTGACGGCCCTGAGCCCTGCGGATGAGGCCCGCGCCGCATCGCTCGTGCATCCGCAGGATCAACATCGCTACGCCCGTTCACGGGCCGCCTTGCGCTGGGTGCTGGCGGACCACACCGGCTGCCCGCCGCTGGAGCTGCCCCTGTGGGTGGATGACAGGGGCAAGCCTCACCTGCCGGCAGACATGGCCAGCCCCTTCAACCTCAGCCACAGCGGTGACGTGGCCGTGGTGGCGGTCGGCAGCCATCGACCAGTGGGGGTGGACGTGGAGACCTGGTCTCAACAGGCGGGCATGCTCGATCTGGTCGAGCAGTTCATGAGCCTGGCAGAGCAAGACCAGGTGAAGGGACTGCCAACCATGCAGGCCACCACATCCTGCCTGCGCGCATGGACCCGCAAGGAGGCCGTGCTCAAGGCGCTGGGGACGGGGTTGAGCCACGACGCTCGGCGCGTCGAGGTGGGCCTGTCGGCCGCCCCCATGTTCTGGCTTGCTGACGACATCCGTCATGGCAAGCACGTCTGTGTGCAGTCCATCGAGACCCCCGAGGGGCTGGTGGCCGTGGCCGAGGTCCACGAGGGGCCCCACACCGACATGCCGCACATCCTGATCCGGCGCCCCTGAGCCGGGCAGCGTCCCGGTTCAGTCGCCCTTGGGCAACCAGTCGATGTGGTGTCCCAGCTTCTGGGCCTTGGTGGCCAGGTAGCGTTCGTTCTCGGCCTGCGGCTCGCTGCGCACGGGCACCCGCTCAGCAACCTTCACGCCGTGCTGCTCCAGCGTGGCCACCTTGCGGGGGTTGTTGGTCATCAGGCGCACCGAATGCACGCCCAACTGATCCAGCATGTGGGCCGCCACCTCAAAGTTGCGCAAATCAGCCGGAAAACCCAGTTGCAGGTTGGCCTCGACCGTGTCCAGCCCCTGATCCTGCAGCGCGTAGGCCTTGAGCTTGTTGGCCAGGCCAATGCCACGGCCTTCCTGGCGCAGATACACCAGCACGCCCTTGCCCTCCTGACCGATCTGCTTCATGGCCAGGTTCAGTTGCGGCCCACAGTCGCAGCGCAGCGACCCGAACAGGTCGCCGGTCATGCACTCGCTGTGCACGCGGACCAAAGCGGTGCCGCTGACCTCGCCCATGACCATGGCCACGTGCTCGACACCGGTGCCCTCCTCCTTGAACACCTTCATGGTGAAGGTGCCGTGGGGGGTCGGGATCCTGGCCTGGGCGATCATCGCCACCAGAGGCGACAAAGCCGAGGGCGGCACGTTGGGGTCAGACGACGGGTTCATCAGCTTCAGCGGTTTTTCAGGCGGTTTTTCAGGATTCAGCCGGGTATTTTCGCAGGCCCGCCGGGTGTTTGGGAGGAAGAGGCAAGATTTGTCCTTTCAAGGTGCAGGGGCCTGTCCACTTTGACCAGTCGCGGTCCGCCATCAACCTTGCATTTCAACCACGGGAGCCCGACATCTCGTACAATCCTCGCCAGCCAGGAGAGAACCTGACAATGCCGCTCACTCGAGCCGCTTGATCAGGTCGCCGAAGGCGCAGGGCCCCTCAGAAGGTGTTGAGAGGCCCGAACGCTCAGGCAAAAGGACTGGCAGGCATGGTTGCTCGCAACCATGTTCCTCACTGGAGAGAGGTTGGCGACCCATGGTCGAGCCAATCCACCGAAGGGGCAAGCCCGACCGCGTGACACCAGTCACGGCGACGGGTCAATCTCTCAGGTAAAGCGGACAGAGGGGGCAGCACCAACGAGTCAGGTCGATCCGGCCTGCTTCGATGGATCGAACACGTCGATTGCCCTCCACTGCTGGCCTCGCGGCCAGTCACAGCCATGTCCGCAGACCTCCTCAAGACCCCGCTCCACGCCCTGCACGTCGAACTCGGCGCCAAGATGGTGCCCTTTGGCGGCTATGACATGCCGGTTCAGTACCCCACCGGCATCCTGACCGAGCACAAACACACCCGTGCCGCCGCCGGCCTGTTTGATGTCTCCCACATGGGCCAGGTCCTGCTCAAGGGCGCCGGCGCCGATCAGGCGCTGGAATCCCTGGTGCCGGTCGACATCGTCGGTCTGGGGCTCTTCAAACAACGCTACGCCCTGTTCACCAACGACCAGGGTGGCATCCTGGACGACCTGATGGTCACCCGCCGCGCGGACGACCTGTTCGTGGTGGTCAACGCCGCCTGCAAGGCCCAGGACATCGCCCACCTGCAACAGCACATTGGCAGCCGCTGCACCGTGCAACCGCTGCCGGACCAGGCCCTGCTGGCCCTGCAAGGCCCTCAGGCCGTCACGGCCCTGGCCCGCCTGAACCCTGGCGTGAACCAACTGGTCTTCATGACCGGCGGCCACTTTGTGCTCGATGGCATCGACTGTTTCCTGACCCGTTCGGGCTACACCGGCGAAGACGGGTTCGAAATCTCCGTGCCCGCCGACCAGGCCGAGCAACTGGCACGTGCCCTGCTGGCACAACCCGAAGTCAAGCCCATCGGCCTGGGCGCCCGCAACTCGCTGCGGCTGGAGGCCGGCCTGTGCCTGTACGGCAACGACATCGACACCACCACCACACCGGTGGAGGCTGCGCTGAACTGGGCGATCCAGAAAGTGCGGCGCAGCGGTGGCGCGCGCGAAGGCGGCTTCCCCGGTGCCGCCAAAGTG
Source organism: Aquabacterium sp. (assembly GCA_035438885.1). Classification (GTDB taxonomy): domain Bacteria; phylum Pseudomonadota; class Gammaproteobacteria; order Burkholderiales; family Burkholderiaceae_C; genus Aquabacterium. Next base: position 25,678 of record DAORJC010000024.1, read on the forward strand.
CTGGCACAACTGCA